>CAZJAY010000123.1:0-5155 GCA_964543915.1 uncultured Methylocystis sp.
GCGCCGTCTGCCGGCGCCGCGCGGAAAAAACGCGTCGCGCGCTAGCTTTTGTCGATCTGATCGGCGCCCTTCGGGCGCCGACCGAAGGACAGCGCAGCTTCGGAGTCGGGAAAGACTCCGAATATCGCATCGAATCCGCTCACGGATATCACCTCTGCGACATTGCCGCCCAGACCGCAAAGGCTTGCCGGTCGTCCGTCTGATTTCACACGTTTCGCAATGATGAGCAGGCTGCGCAATCCTGCCGAGCTGAGGTAGTCGACATTCGACATGTCGATCACGACATGTGTCCCCACAGTTTCAATCAGCGCAATGGCTGCAGTCTCGAAGGTTGCGGCCGTCGCGCCGTCGATGCGTCCGGCAGGCTGAAGGATGAGCGCGTCGTCGTGGGTATCGTGTTTCATCACCGATATGAAGCTCCCTCGGGACGCCTGACAGGCGGCGACCGCGACGCCTTGTTCTAACGCGCGCGCCGCGCCGGCGTCCAGTGAGCGTGAAGGACGCGCTTCGCGATGGATGCGGCGATAGCCTTGTCGGCCGCGCCGGTCTATCGTTCGATGTGGATCCCTGCGAGGCGCGCATGAAAGAAATCGGATTAATCGAGGAGTTCCTCCTGCTCACGCTTGAGGATGCCGGTGGCGAATTCGACAGCGCGCCGGAGATTTTCGTCGATTGTGGAATCGCAGGCGCAGCGCTGATGGATCTCGCGCTACGCAACAGGATCGACTCGGATCTCGAAGCCGTTTGGGTGACAGATCCTTCGCCAACCGGCGATCCGATTCTCGACGGCGTCCTCGCTCAAATGGCCGTGTCGCCCGCGCGTCTCAATGCGCGAGGCTGGATCTCGCAGCTCTCGCATCAGGCGCCCGCCATGCGCGCCGCTGCGCTCGACTCACTTTGCGCGCGTGGCGTGCTACGCCGGCAGGATCACCAATATATGTGGGTGCTGAAAGCGCGCCGTTATCCGATCGTCGAAGGGCAGGAGCGCCCCGAAGCCAAGCGGCGCATTATGACGCTTCTGTTCAACGACGCTATCCCAACGCCGACGGATGTGGCGCTCGCGGGTCTCGCTGACGCCACCTTCCTTTTCGAGCGCTTCCTGACGCCGCGCGAATTGACGCGCCTGCGTCCACGCATTGCGCAACTCGTTCGCATGGATCTGATCGGCGGTGAAATCGCCCGGGTCGCGCATGAGATGAACATTGAGATGCGCAAGGCCGAAAGACGCACCATAATCGCCGGCCTTGCGGGCAATGTCGTCGAATGGTACGACTTCGGCGTCTACGGCTTTTTTGCTGCGACAATCGGCAAGCAATTCTTTCCCGCGCATGATCCCTCGGTTTCGCTGCTCGCGTCGTTTGGCGTGTTCGCGGTCGGGTTCATTGCGCGTCCGCTTGGCGGGCTTGTTTTCGGCCATATTGGCGATACCTTCGGACGTCGGGCGGCCGTATTGAGTTCGGTTCTGCTTATGATCGTGCCGACGTTGCTCATGGCGCTGCTGCCGACCTACGCCATGATCGGTCTTGCCGCGCCCGCGCTGCTCATTGTGATGCGTCTCGCGCAGGGACTGGCTGTGGGTGGCGAATATACGACGTCGATGGTTCTGCTCGTGGAGGAGGCGCATCCGCGCCGACGCGGGTTTGTCGGCAGTTTCGCGCCATTCGGCGCGCTTGGCGGCCTGTTGCTCGGTTCGGCCGTCGGGGCCTTTCTGACATCGACGCTCACGCCGGAGAGCGCCGCTTCATGGGGCTGGCGGGTCGCATTTCTGACGGGCCTTCTCATTGGTTTTGTCGTCTTTCTCATTCGCCGTCAGCTGCCGCCCGACGAAGCGGTCGTCGCGCATGAGGCCGCGCGCGCCTCGCCGTTGATGACGGCGCTTCGACATGAATGGCGTACCATTCTAAAAGTCATCGGCTTCAATGTACGTGGCTCGGTCGGCTTTTACCTGTGCTTCGTCTATCTCTCGACCTGGCTGACCGAAAATACGAAAATTTCGACATCGACCGCGCTGGCGCTCAACAGCATATCGCTCGTATTGATGATGCTGCTTACGCCGCTAAGCGGCGCGATCTCCGACCGGATCGGTCGTAAACCGTTACTGATCGTCGGCGGCGCAGCGTCCATGATCTTCGCCTGGCCGCTTTTCGCGCTGATGACCACTCCGAATGTGTTGACGATACTTGCCGGTCAGGGCGCCTTCGCGCTGCTCATGTCCACAACAGGCGGTGGGCCAGCCTTCATGGTCGAAGCGTTTCCCAAACATGTGCGCTGTTCGGGACTCTCTGTGGGCTATAATCTTGCCTCCGCGATTTTCGGCGGCACCGTGCCGTTGCTCTCGGTTTTTCTTGTCAAGGTGACGCATTATCCGTTGGCCCCGGCGCTTTATCTCGCGCTCGTTTCCGGCGTTTCGCTCTGGACGACCTTTCTGATGGACGCGCATGAGTCGGATAACCTCTGAATGTCAGCGAGGAAGCGCTGGCGGGCCGCCTTTCCTGTCGCGCCCGGCGTGGTTGAGTCGGCGGCGGCGTGGCTTGATGGCGGCGTCTGCGCAGGCGCGCTGCCGGATCGTATCGCCTTTGCGCTTGGTCTTTGCGTCGAGGAGCTGCTGATGAACACGCTCATGCATGGCGTATCCGCGGAAGCAGCCCTTGTCGCCGCGATAGAGATCGAGCTTTTTCCCGATCGCGTCGAACTCGTCTATCAGGATAACGCGCAGCCTTTCGACATTACGCAGCTTCCCGAGGCGCGTCCCGAGCGTCCGCTTGCGGAGATTGCGCCCGGCGGCCTTGGCGTGCGACTGGTGCGCCGCTTTTCCGACCGAATGGAATATGAGAAAGTCCCGACAGGCAATCGTGTAACCTGCGTTTTTATGCGTGCGGAGACAGGGAAGCCGTGATGCGCGAGTCCGGAGTGTCGCATCCGGAAGCGATGCGATCGGTCTTGTCGGACCTTGCCGCAACGCTTCTTGCCGTCCTGCCCCCGCGCACGCTCGCGCCCGGCGAGACGCTCATGCATCAGGGCGAAGCGAGCGACGCAGCCTGGTTTCTTGATACAGGCAGCCTCTCCGTCCGCACGGAAACGCTCTACGGTCCCGTGACGGTGGCGGCGCTCGATGCGCCCTGTTTGATTGGCGAGATCGGCGCCTTTACCGGCCTCGCGCGGACCGCCAGTGTCGAGGCGACGACGGCGGCGCGGGTCTACCGGATCGACCGCGCGCAACTTCTGGCGCTTGGCCGTGAGAAGCCGGAGCTTCTGCTCTCCGTCATCGAGCAACTCGGTCAGAACATCCGTTCGGTCAACGAAGGCCTTGCGCTTTACGCCAATGCGCTGGCCGCGCTGGAACAGCGTGATTTCGACGCCGCGATCCTCAATGAACTCGCCAATCCGCCGCCGCAGCTCGCGCCCTTCGCCGCCGCTTTTCGTCGTTTCGCAGAAGAAATCTTTATCAAGCGTCGCAATCAGGATGAACTGGCGAATGCGGCGTTGATCCAGAAATCCTTTCTGCCCGCCGACGCGAATATGGATATTGACGGGGGGCGCGTCAGAGTCCGTTCGCGCATGCGGCCGGCGCGCGAAGTCGGCGGAGACTTCTATGATTACTTCCGACTCGATGCGCATCGTCTGGCGCTTGTCGTCGGCGATGTTTGCGGAAAAGGAATGCCGGCGAGCCTTTTTATGTCGGCTACGATGACGACGCTGCGGATCGCTGCGCGGGAGACGATGGATCCCGCGCGAATCCTCTCCCGCGCCAATGCGCTCCTCGGCCGCGACAACGCCGCCAGCATGTTCGCAACTGTTTTCTATGGCGTGCTTGATCTCCGCGATGGCGTCCTCGACTATTGCAACTGCGGGCATAATCCGCCGGTGGTGATCGGGCCGGACAGCGTCTGTCGTCGCCTTGTCGGTGGGGGGCTTCCGCTCGCGGTTTGCGAAGATGCGCCCGTAACCGGCCGACGCGCCACGCGTGCGCCTGGTGATTTCTTGCTAATGTTCACGGACGGCGTATCGGAGGCGCTCGACGCGACCGATGTGGAATTTGGCGAGGCCCGCATCCTGGACTGTCTCACGCGTCGCCGCGCAACGTCGCCCGACGATCTGTTGCAGGGGCTGTTCGCCGATGTAGACGCATTCGTGGGCGCAGCCGCACAGGCCGACGACATGACCTGCGTTGCGCTCGCATGGCGCGGATCAGCCCACGCCTGAAAAGTTCCGCTTCCCCCATCGCCGATCCGGCATGTGCGTTTGCGCACGTCCGGCCGCCGGCGTCTCCGGTAGATTTTTTCATCGAGAACGAAATTGGCGGGGAGAGAACGATGATGAACGATGATTTTGGGATCGAGGGCAAAATGGCGACGGTCATGGCGATTAGCCTCGGCGTGATCTCATGGGGCTTGCTGCTCTACCTCCCCTTCCAGACGAGCGTCGCCTGATTTTTTTCGATTTCTGACTTTTCCTGTTTCCTGATGTCCAGACTCCCGCCGCCGGATCCGTTCCGGCGGCTTTTTTCGTCGGTCTCCGAAGCCGACGGGGCTGGCTTGTTGGTGGATTGTTTACGTCATTTGTTGATAAACTGCCGTGCCGGTCACCGGGCGCGGGGGCGCGCCGGTGGCCCGCCACGATTTCGCCACGGGTTCATGGGTTTTTACGGGCCGCAGCTTTGACGGATTTCTTGGCATGAGTTTCTATCGCGGAAAATTTTCGCGCGGCGCGTCGATCGGGCTTGCGTTGCTTCCCCTTGCCGGATGCGCGTCTACGGATTCGCCCGTCGCTTCCGCGCCGCAAGCCTATGTGGACGAGCCGCGCGACGACGGGGCGGTTTCAGGAAAGCTGCTTTCGGGGAAGGAATCGCTGAATGCGCGGATCGCGCATTTTGCGCGTCTCTACAATATTCCCGAATCGCTCATTCATCGCTCGGTGCGGCGTGAGAGCAACTACAATCCTGCGGCCCGGCACGGTCCTTATTTCGGCCTGATGCAGATCCGGCACGATACAGCGCGCGGCATGGGCTATGACGGCCCTGCGAGCGGTCTTCTCGACGCCGAAACGAACCTCACCTATGCGGTTCCCTAGCTCGCCAACGCCTTTATGCTGGCTGACGGCAGCGAGACGCGCGCAATCCAGCGTTATGCGGGTGGATAGTATTACGAGGCCATGC
>CAZJAY010000124.1:0-5146 GCA_964543915.1 uncultured Methylocystis sp.
CAAATAGCGGCGGCGTCTGGTCGACTGCGCTTCAGAAGAGGTTGGTCAAACTCTGGCGCAAATAACCGGAGAACAGAAGAAGACCCGCATCACGATTGGCTCGAAACAGGGTTAGGGCGGTTGCTGTCGAGACGTCGGGGCGAGCCTTTGACGTCTGCCATGCGAGATGCGCCGCAAAGGCGGCGACGCCCGCCCACGCAAACAGGCCGCCGCCGGCCAGATGCGTCGCGAGCGCGGCGAAGAGAGTGGCCCCCGCATAAAGCGCGCCGACGGCGATTTGCACCTTTTCCCCGAACAGGCGCGCCGTGGAGCGCACGCCAATGACCGCATCGTCGCCAATATCCTGGAGCGCGTAGATCGTATCGTAACCGATTGTCCAGAGGATCGCAGCGGCGTAGAGCGCGAGCGCCGGCGCGGCAATAGCGCCGGTGCGCGCCGTCCAGCCCACCAGGCCGCCATAGGCGAAGGCGAGCCCCAGCACCGCCTGGGGCCAGGAGGTGAAGCGTTTGGCGAAAGGATAAATCAGGACGATGACAGGCGACAGCAGGCCGAGGGCGATCGTCGTCCCGTTGAAGGACAGCAGAACGGCGAGTCCGATGAGGCATTGCGCGGCAATGAACCAAAGCGCGGCGCGGCCGCTGACTCGCCCGCTGGCGATCGGGCGATTCTTCGTCCGTTCGACCCGGGCATCAATGTCCCGGTCTATAAATTCATTGTAGGTGGAGCCTGCGCCGCGCATCACGACCGCGCCCACGAAAAACAGCGTCAGGTGGCGCAGATCCGGCGGCTCGTGCTGCGAAGCGGCCGCCAGCGCGTTCGACGCCCAGCAGGGCTGGTGCAGCAGCCACCAGCCGACAGGCCGATCAAGGCGGGCGAGCTGCACGAAAGGGCGCAGACTCCCGGGCGCATAGCGCCAAAGCGGGTGCGCGGCGACCGCATCCGGGAGCGGCGCGTTCGCCGTGTCCACGCCGTCGTCGGGCGTGAGACTCAAAGCGGGCCGGCCGGCAGGCGCGGCGGCGGCGCCATGCCGCCCTGCGCGCCCTGTTCCTGCGCTTCTTTCATTTTCGCCGCGACCGCGCAGGCCTGGGACGCGAAGCCTTGCGATTTGGTGCGCGCCTTTTTGAAATTCTCAATGACCGGGTCAGGAATGTTGCACCACTCCTTGTTCTTCGACATGTAATTCAGCATCTCGGTTTCGGTTCCAAGAAGCTTTTTCGCGGCCGGGCAGGCCGCCATCGGGTCCATCTTGCCCTTGCCGGCCTTGCCCAGATTATTAAGCGTCAGGATCGACTCCATGCGCTTCGCCGCGAGCTTCTGGAAGTCCTCGGAACAGGATTGCTGTTGTGCGCTGGCGCCATTGGACCCGGCGAAGAGGGCGAACGCGAACATGACAGCCGCGATTCGCGTTAGGGTGGGTGCGCCAGGAATCATGCGAAATCGTCCAGTTTTTCAAGGATCGCGTGATATAAGCCGATCAGCCGGTCACGCAACAGACCCGATCGCGCGAGCGTGTCCCGCTCGGGCGTCGCGCGAATTGGCCGCAACAAAACGGCCGCTTCATGGCGAAGCCGGCATCGACGCCGCCCGGACTGCAGCAACGAACGGGAACGACCGTGTCGGATGACGATTTCAACGCCCGTCGACTTTTTGTCGAGTCGTCCCTCGCGGAAGGCGACGAAATCGTCCCGTCGGACGCTGCGGTCAATTACCTTCTGAATGTGTTGCGCCTGCGCGAAGGAGACAAAATCCTTGTCTTCAACGGGCGGGATGGGGAATTTCGCGCGCATTTGCATGCAGTCAGTCGACGGGCAGCCCGGCTTCGCATCGGTATAAGAACGCGCATGCAGACCCCGCATGCCGATCTCGATTATTGTTTCGCGCCGTTGAAACAGGGGCGACTGGATTACATGGCGCAAAAGGCGACCGAAATGGGCGCCAGCCGCCTCGTGCCGGTGATTACAAACCGGACCCAGGTGCGTCGGGTTGGAGATGCGCGAATCGTCGCCAATGTCATCGAGGCGGCAGAGCAATGCGGCGTTCTCGCAGTGCCGGCGGTCGCCGAAGCGGTGTCCCTGTCAAGTTTTCTGGCCAGTTTTCCGCCGACCCGTCTTCTTGTCTTCTGCGACGAGCAGGCGCCGATCGCGGACCCGATGCGCGCGCTCGCCGGTCGCGTCGGCGCGGGGACCAGCGTGCTGGTCGGGCCCGAAGGAGGTTTCGATGACGCCGAGCGTACGGCGATCAGACGGTTGCCAAATGTTGCCGCGCTTTCGCTCGGTCCGCGAATCCTGCGCGCAGACACCGCTGCTGTCGCCGCGCTCGCTGTGGTTCAGGCGGCGTTTGGAGACTGGCGCATCGACGCCGGAACAACCGCCTGACCCGCGCGAATTGTTTGCGATAAACGAATTTTAAAGGATTTTATAATCTTATCCACTTGTGGCTTCCGTACCGCACCTTGTTCGACACGATGCTGCCACGATGTTGGTCTCTGATCATCATATGAAAGAAAACGACGCGCCGAGGCGTTAAAGATCCGGCGTAGCGTTGAAGGAAATCCGGGCGGACCAGCAAAATCGCCGCGCATTGAAATGGGCGTCGACAAGGCTGGAACGGAGGCTAAACAAAGATGAAGCTTGCTCATATCCGCTCCCAGGTTTCGGTTCGGGCCCTTGGGGCTCGCGCAATTCCACTTCTCGCGGTCATGCTCGCCGCGAACGCGTCCAAAGCGGAGACGACAGCCAATTGCGCACGCTACGGCGCTGATTATGTCGCTGTCGCCGGATCAAATGGCTGCGTGCGCATTGGCGGACATGTGCGCGTCAATATGGCGAAAAGAGCGCCGGCTCCGGAAGCGCTGGGTTATGCGCCAGGACAGGACGTGCTTCGCACGGCCGCCGCGTTTCCGCCCTTCCGACTCCTGAACGAGATGCTGCCGCGCTGAGCGCGTCGCGAGACATGGGGGCGAACGCCCGCGAGCGCCGCATTTTTCCGCCTACATCGTAAGGACGCAATCCTCGAAGGCGTGGTCTATTTCGCCACGCCACGCGCCGTTGAACGCATCGAGCCGGCGTTGCGCCAGCGTCTTGCCCTCTTCCGCGATCTGTTCGAGCGGCGCGAGATAAATCGTCTCGTCCCGACCTGCTTTGTCGCGCCGGGCGCGCCGCGCCAGACCACGTCGCGCGATGGCGAGCGCCTCGATCGCGACGTCACGCGCGCTGCGTCCGCCGATTCTGGCGGCCAGTCCCTCCCGCGGCGTCGCATCTCGTAAAGCCGTCATGTCTGCAAAAGGCCATTCCCGAATGAGCGCGTAAGCTTCGTCGAGCGCAACGCGATCGTAATAGAGGCCCGCAAAGAGCGCCGGGAGCGCCGTAATATGCGCGCGGGGACCGACGTCGGCGCCGCGCATTTCAAGATAGGTTTTAAGGCGTACCTCCGGAAAAATCGTCGACAGGTGGTTCGCCCAGTCAGACATCATGGCGCGTTCCCCCGGCAGCTTCGTCAGCGGGCCGGCCCGCAAGTCCCTGAATCGCGCGCCGGCGACATCGTGATAAAAATCGTCCCGCTTGACGAAATACATCGGCACGTCGAGCGCATAATCGACGTATCGTTCGAAGCCGAACCCGTCCTCGAAGACGAAGGGCAGCATGCCCGTTCGGTCGGCGTCCGTATCCCGCCAGATCCATGAGCGTTCCGACAGACGACCGCTTGGCCGACCGTCGAGGAACGGCGAATTGGCGAACAGGGCGGTGACGATCGGCTGCAGCGCAATGCCAACGCGCATTTTGATCGTCATGTCGGCTTCACTGGTAAAATCGAGATTCGCCTGCACCGTCGCCGTGCGGAACATCATGTCGAGGCCGCGCGTTCCGACGAGCGGCATGTAATCGGCCATGATCGCATAACGCTGTTTGGGCATAACCGGCGTTTCGTCGCGTGACCATTTCGGACTGGCGCCAAGATCGAGGAATTTGACGCCGATTTCGCGCGCAACGGCGCCGAGCTCGGTCAAATGATTGTTCAGCTCCGCTGCTGTTGCATGGATGTCCGTCAGCGGTGCGCCGGAGAGTTCGAACTGGCCCCCTGGTTCGAGCGAAATCGCGCCGCCGGCGATCGGATCGGCAAGACCGATCAGCGCGTCGCGATCCATAATCGGCGCCCAACCCAATCGCGCCTGCAGCCCTTCGAGCAGCGCGCGGATGCCGCCGCGTCCGTCGATCCCTGCATAGGGAACCGGCGCACGCGTATCTGCGTAGAAGGGGATTTTCTCATGCTCGGTCCCGATGCGCAGCGTCGCATCCGCGCCCTTGCAGCCCGCTTCAAGCGATTCGACAAGCGCGGCGCGCGAGGCGATCGGCGTGGAGTCATTTACGTCGCGTGCCATGTGAAGGCGATTTTCCTGGTCGATAATCTGTCGGGAAGCGCGGGCCGTAAGGTGCGCCGGCTCTTGCGGGCCACGTATCTGGCGGGCGTCGAAGCGTTGCGATCGATGGATTGCCGGAAAAGCGGGCGCCGCGCAAGGGCCGGCGCGCCGCTGGCGGCGCACGCCTATCCGCGGCTTGCCCGGGGCGGCGTCGGCTGCGCGGAGTCGATCTGCTGGGCGCGCTGATAGGCTTCCTTCGCTTTCTGGGGATTGCCGCTTTTGTCATAGGCGAGCCCCAGCCACGCCCACGCCAGCGCGCTCTTGCTGTTGACGTTCAGCGCAGCGTTGAAATCCTCGATCGCCTTGTCGAACTTCCCGAGGCTCACAAGGCTTTCCCCGCGCGCCTGATACGGCGCGGCGACGAAGGGGTCCCGATCGATGGCGTTATCGAAATCAGTCACCGCGCGCGCGTCATCGCCCCGGCGTTGATAAACGAGACCACGCGCATGGAAGGCCTGGGCGTTTTCCGGGTTCAGGCGGATCGCAGTGTTGAGGTCCTCGAGGGCCTGGTCGAGATTGCCCTGGGCCCGCGCCAGATTCGCCCGGCCAACATAGGCGGGCGCATGATTCGGATTCGCCTGGATCGCGCGATCGAAATCCGCCCGCGCAGCATCGTTTTGTCCCATCTGGCGGTAGGCGAGCGCGCGATTGGTGTATGCCGGCGCACTGTTGGGGTCCAGTTTGGCCGCCTGGGTAAAATCGGCGACGGCTTCGGAGAAGTTTCCGGCG
>CAZJAY010000125.1:0-5124 GCA_964543915.1 uncultured Methylocystis sp.
AAAGGCCCGTTCGTTGACGGGTACCTGCTCAAGAAGGCCGACGTGGCGCAGGCCTCGGGCCGCAAGGACGTGATCAAGACCTGGTCGCGCCGGTCCACCATCCTGCCGCAGTTCGTCGGCCTGACGTTCGGCGTCCACAACGGCCAGAAGCACGTGCCGGTGCTGGTGTCGGAAGACATGGTCGGCATGAAGTTCGGCGAGTTCGCCCCGACCCGGAACTTCCCGGGCCACGCGGCGGACAAGAAGGCCAAGAGGAAGTAATCCATGGCCCAGACCAAGAACCCCCGTCGCGTCGGTGCGACCGAGGCCCGCGCCAAGCTGGTCAACGTCCGCATCAGCCCGCAGAAGCTGAACCTGGTGGCCCAGTCCATCCGCGGCCTGCCGGTGCAGAAGGCGCTCAACGAGCTCGAGTTCAGCCGCAAGCGCATCGCCGGCGACGTCCGCAAGGTGCTCTACTCGGCCATCTCGAACGCCGAGAACAACCACAACCTCGACATCGACAACCTGGTCGTGGCCGAGGCCTTCGTGGGCAAGAACCTGGTGATGAAGCGCTTCGCGAGCCGCGCTCGCGGCCGCTCCTCGCGCATCCTGAAACCGTTCAGCGAGATCACCATCGTGGTCCGCGAAGCCGGCGAGGCCGCCTGATGGGTCAGAAAGTCAATCCGGTCGGGCTGCGGCTCGGCGTCAACCGCACCTGGGACAGCCGCTGGTTCGCCGGCGGGGCGGACTACGCCCGTCTGCTGCACCAGGACCTGAAGCTGCGCACGTGGCTGAAGGAGCGCCTGTCGGGCGCCGGCGTGTCGCGCATCATCATCGAGCGCCCGCACAAGAAGTGCCGCGTGACGATCTACGCCGCCCGTCCGGGCGTCGTGATCGGCAAGAAGGGCGCGGACATCGAGAAGCTGCGCAAGGACATCTCCGCCCGTACGGACGGCGAGGTCCACCTGAACATCGTCGAGGTGCGCAAGCCCGAGACGGAAGCCGCGCTTGTTGCGGAATCGATCGCCCAGCAGCTTGAGCGCCGCGTCGCCTTTCGTCGCGCCATGAAACGCGCCGTCCAGTCCGCGATTCGTCTCGGCGCCCAGGGGATCCGCATCAACTGCTCAGGTCGGCTTGGCGGCGCCGAAATCGCCCGTCTCGAATGGTATCGCGAAGGCCGCGTTCCGCTCCACACGCTGCGCGCCGACGTCGACTATGGCACGGCGACGGCGCATACCGCCTATGGCGAGTGCGGGATCTAGGTCTGGATCTTCAAGGTCGAAATTCTTGAGCACGATCGGATGGCCCAGGACAAGCGCGCAGCCGAGCAATCGGCTGGCGGCGATCATGGCGAACGCGGCGATCGCGATCGCGAGCGCGGCGACCGCCGCCGCCGCGAACCCCGCGACGCCGCCTGAGCGCCGATAGAAAAATAAAGAGCAACGATCATGCTGCAACCCAAACGCACCAAGTTCCGCAAGGCCTTCAAGGGCCGTATCCGCGGCGTCTCCAAGGGCGGCTTTACGCTGAGCTTCGGTCAGTTCGGCCTGAAGGCGCTGGAGCCGGAGCGGATCACGGCGCGTCAGATTGAGGCGGCGCGTCGCGCCATGACGCGTCACATGAAGCGCGCCGGGAGGGTCTGGATTCGGGTGTTCCCCGACGTCCCGGTCTCCAAGAAGCCGACAGAAGTTCGAATGGGTAAGGGTAAGGGCGCGCCCGAACTATGGGCTGTGCGCGTCGCGCCTGGCCGTATCATGTTCGAAATCGACGGCGTGCCGGCGCCGCTGGCGCGTGAAGCGCTGACGCTCGCGGCGGCCAAGCTGCCGATCAAAACCCGTTTCATCGAACGCATCGCCGAATAAGGGGGACGACATGAAATCCAGACAACGCGTCTCCGATCTTCGCGCCCTGAGCGACGACCAGCTTGGCGACGAAGTGCTCAAGCTGAAGAAAGAGCAGTTCAATATGCGTTTTCAGCGGGCCACGGGCCAGCTAGAGAACACGTCCCGCATTCGCGTCGTTCGGCGCAACATTGCGCGGGCCAAAACCATCGCCGCGCAGAAGCGCACGGAAAAGTAAGGTCATAGCGCCATGCCGAAGCGAATCCTCCGGGGCGTTGTCGTTAGCGACAAGGAGAACATAACGATTGTCGTGAAAGTCGAGAGGCGTTTCACGCACCCGCTGTTTCAGAAGACGGTGCGCCGGACGAAAAACTACCACGCCCACAACGAGGACGCGGCGGTCAAGATCGGCGATACGGTAACGATCGAGGAAACAGCCCCGATTTCAAAGCTGAAACGCTGGCGGGTGATTGAAAACGCGCCGAAGGCCTGACAGGGCTCGAAGCGGTAATGATTTGACGGTTTTTCCGGACGAAGTCGGCTTCCGCCGAAACCAGACCGGAGTGAAAGGCTAAATTGCCATGATACAGATGCAGACAAATCTCGACGTCGCCGATAATTCGGGGGCCCGCCGCGTGATGTGCATCAAGGTGCTGGGCGGGTCCAAGCGCAAATACGCCGGGGTTGGCGATATTATTGTCGTCTCGATCAAGGAGGCGATCCCGCGCGGACGCGTGAAAAAGGGCGACGTGCTGAAGGCTGTGGTTGTCCGCACGGCCAAAGACATCAAACGCGCCGATGGCTCGGTGATCCGCTTCGACTCGAACGCCGCGGTGCTGATCAACAATCAATCCGAGCCGATCGGAACGCGTATCTTCGGCCCGGTGCCGCGCGAATTGCGCGCGCGCAACCACATGAAGATCATTTCGCTTGCGCCGGAGGTGCTGTGATGGCCGCGAAAATCAAGAAAGGCGACAAGGTTGTCGTCCTCGCCGGCCGTGACAAGGGGCGTTCGGGTGAGGTTCTTCGGGTGATCCCTGACGAGAACCGCGCGATCGTCGACGGCGTCAATATGGTCAAGCGCCACCAGCGGCAGACCAAGGATCGCGAGGCGGGCATTGTCAACAAGGCGGCCACCATCGATCTTTCGAATCTTGCGGTCGCGGACCCCAAGGATGGAAAGGCGACTCGCGTTGGTTTCAGGGTTCTCGACGACGGTCGTAAGGTCCGCGTCGCCAAGCGTTCCGGAGAACTGATCGATGGCTGAGGAAAAGAAGGCGAAGGCCGCCAAGGCGCCGAAAGCCGCTGCGGCCGCAACGACCGCGGCCGTCTCGTCCGCTGCGGCTCCGGGCGGCGCGCCGCGGATGCGCCGGCATTACGATGAAGTCGTTCGCGAGCAGCTCACGAAGCAGTTCGGCTACAAGAACGCCATGGAAGTGCCGACGATCGAAAAGATCGTCCTGAACATGGGCGTTGGCGAGGCCGTGAACGACACGAAGAAGGTGACATCGGCTGCGGGCGATCTTGGTTTGATCGCCGGTCAGAAGCCGGTCGTGACGCGCGCTCGGAAGGCGATCTCGACCTTCAAGGTGCGCGAAAACATGCCGATCGGCGCGAAGGTCACTCTGCGCAAGACCCGCATGTATGAATTTCTCGATCGCCTGATCAACATTGCTCTGCCGCGCGTGCGCGATTTCCGTGGTCTGAACCCGAAGTCCTTCGATGGACGCGGAAACTACGCGCTCGGCATCAAGGAGCACATCGTGTTTCCTGAGATTGATTACGACAAGGCCGAGTCGATCCTCGGCATGGATGTGATCGTCTGTACGACGGCGAAGACCGATGAAGAAGCGCGCGCCTTGCTGAAGGCGTTTAATTTCCCGTTCCGGCAGTGAGGCCAAGGCCTCAAACGCGGATACCGAAAGGCTGGATTACCGATGGCGAAGAAAAGCGCGATTGAAAACAACAAAAGGAAGGGCCGGCTCGTCAAGAGTTATGCAGGCCGTCGCGCGCGGCTGAAGGCGCTCGCGAAAGACAAATCGGTTTCGATCGAATAACAGTTCGAGGCGCGTCTCAAGCTCGCGCAGCTTCCGCGCAACTCTGCCGCCGTCCGGATTCGTAACCGTTGCGAAATTTCCGGGCGTCCGCGCGCGTTTTATCGCAAGCTGAAAATGTCGCGCATCGCGCTGCGCGAACTGGGGTCGCGCGGCCTTGTGCCCGGCCTCGTGAAGTCGAGCTGGTAAGGAGAAACATCCATGGCGATCAACGATCCGTTGGGAGATCTCCTGACCCGTATCCGTAACGCGCAGATGCGACGCAAGGACAAGGTTTCGACTCCCGGCTCAAAGCTCCGGGCCCATGTGCTCGACGTTCTGCGGGAAGAGGGCTATATCCGGGGCTACACGACCACCGATTTCGGTAACGGCCGTACAGAGTTCGAAGTCGAACTGAAATATTTCGACGGCGAGCCCGTAATCCGGCAGATCGAACGCGTTTCCCGCCCGGGCCGTCGGGTCTATGCGGCGGTCGGCGCCGTGCCGCGCGTCGCCAATGGCCTTGGCGTCACGATTGTGTCGACGCCGAAAGGCGTCATGGCCGATCACGCGGCCCGCGAGAATAACGTCGGCGGAGAGGTGCTGTGCAAGGTCTTCTGACCTTGCGCTTCGGCAAACAGGAAGTTCAACGATGTCACGTATCGGCAAGAAACCCGTCGTCGTTCCGGCCGGCGTCACCGCGAAGGTCGACGGCCAGCTCGTTTCCGTTAAGGGCGGGAAGGGACAGCTTGAGTTCCTCGTTCCGGACGAGGTCTCCGTCATCCTTCAGGACAACGAGATCAAGGTCGATCCCCGCGACAACAGCAAGCGCGCCCGCGCTATGTGGGGCACGGCGCGCGCGCGGGTCAATAATCTCGTTGTCGGCGTCACGAGTGGATATGAGAAAAAGCTCGAGATCACGGGCGTCGGCTATCGCGCCGCCGTTCAGGGCAAGGTTCTCCAGCTTGCGCTTGGCTATTCGCACGATGTGAATTATCCGATCCCGGCGGGTATCGCGATCGCGACGCCCAAGCCGACGGAAATCACCATCAGCGGCATCGACAAGCGGCAGGTCGGCCAGGTGGCCGCCGAAATCCGGGCGCTGCGCGGACCCGAGCCCTACAAGGGCAAGGGCGTCAAATACGCCAATGAATTCATCTTCCGCAAGGAAGGCAAGAAGAAGTAAGGACCGCCGAGATGGCCAAGGATTCCAATGTCGAGGAGCGCCGCAAGGCGCGCGTGCGCCGCACGATCCGCGAGCGAGCCAATGG
>CAZJAY010000126.1:0-5094 GCA_964543915.1 uncultured Methylocystis sp.
CCTGCCTCCCCGGCGAACCGGTTGCAACGATGGAAATAAGGGGACCAGCTGATCTAATCGAGCGTATCCGCTCAGTCGTAGAACCTTTAAATATATCAGTGCGCACGTGTGAAACAGTTGGTCCTGACGTCTCGGTCGATTTTGGCGTAACGAAAATCGCAACCCGGCTCTCTTCCGGTCTCTCGGAACTTCTGAACGAACGGAGCGTCTCCGATGAGCGAAAATAACGAAAATGCGCCTGTTATAGGGTTCGCCGCCTGGCGTGCGGGCGGTGGCTTGCGCATTGGCCATATTTTCCGAGACAATCCGGAGACGCGCGGATTGCGCGGCGAGTCCGGCGCCGGCGACCTTCATGGCTGCGGAGAGCGGGTCGTTGATCATTTCGCGGTCGCCATCCACATGGTGTGAAAGGCGCGCGTGACATTGGCGCCAAGGGTGTAGGCGGTGCGGATGTCGCCCGCCTTGATCATTTCCGCTTCGGCGGAAACGGTGTTGCCAGAATGGGTGGTTTCCCACCCCTCAGCCGGGCGAATGTCGGCGGTCGACGCTTCGCCGGGCGTCACGCGCAGATGGCCTGCGGAGGAGGCGGCGATTTCAAAGCCGGTCTTTTCGAGCACCTGTGCGAAAGGCGCAACGTCGAGGGCGCGGTAGCCTGGCGTGTCAATATTCGCAATGTTCTGCGCGACGAGAGATTGTCGTGTCGACAGCCAGTCGCGCTGGCTGCTCACGAGCGCAAAAAGGTGAACCGGCTCCATAATCTGATTCGCTCCGTGCCTGTGTCAGAAGCTTAGGCTTGAGCGCTTGTCCGAGCCTGATGGGCAGGGATGTCGCCTGGCGAGAATTGCGTGTGAATTGACCGCCGCGCCCATCGCCATGTCGACCGGAGTGACTATTTTCTGGTTAAACCTCCTTCCTACTTGGCCCGGGTTCGCCCGGGCTTTTTTTCGCCGGTTCCGGCGACAGGCGGCGCGCGAATCCCGCCATCCGTCTTTTTCTCGAAATATCTGATTATTTTGATTTTCGCCCGATTGCTCGGGCGGGCGGCGAGCGGCGAGCCTCATCAGCGGCATCACCATGGCTTGCCTTGGACGCCGCGCCTTAAATCGCCTAAAATGCTTCTCCGGACTGGCGGCGGACACGGCGTCGGGATGCGTGACAACGAAACAAAAAAACAGAGTGCAAGGGGAAACGTGATGAAACCTTTCCGAATGCTGGCGTCCGTCAGCGCAATGGCCATCGGTCTTTCGGTCGCTGCTTCGGCCCAGACCCCGTGGCTGACGACGATCGACCAGGCGGTGAAGGAAGCGGAATTGATCCGCGACGCCGCAAAGGCGCTCGCCGAGGCGCAGAAACTGAGCCCACGACCAGAGATCGCGGCGGCTTTGAAGGCCGTCGGGCAAGTGGCTGGCAGTCTCGCGGAATCGCCTGGCTTCAGGAAGGCGGCGGCGGCCGCGCCGGCGCCGGCTCCGATCGCCGCCGCTCCGGCTGCGGTCGCCGAGGCCCCTTCGCCCGTGGTTGCGCCGTCGGCGTCGGCGGCGGCGGATGAACTCTCTGTTCTTTCGCGGGACCCGAAGCAGTGGGTATCTCCGACTGGGGATTACGCGAACACGCGTCATTCTGCGCTGAAGCAGATTACGACGGAGAACGTCGGGAAACTTGCGGTTGCCTGGCAGTTTTCGACGGGCGTTTTGCGCGGCCATGAGGGGGCGCCGCTTGTTGTCGGGGACGTGATGTATCTTCACACGCCGTTTCCCAACAATGTCTATGCGCTGGATCTGAAGGATCCGGAGCACAAGATCCTCTGGAAGTATGAGCCCAAGCAGGATCCGTCGGTTGTGCCGGTGATGTGCTGCGACACGGTGAACCGCGGCCTCGCCTATGGCGACGGCAAGATTTTCCTCGCGCAGGCGGATACGACGCTTGTTGCGCTGGACGCGAAGACGGGCAAGCTGGTCTGGTCGGCGAAGAACGGGGATCCGTCGAAGGGCCAGACCTCGACGGCGGCGCCGCATGTGTTCAGGGACAAGGTTCTGGTCGGCATCGCGGGCGGCGAGTTTGGCGTGCGCGGCCATATCACGGCCTATGACATCAAGACCGGCAAGCAGGCGTGGCGCGGCTATTCGATGGGTCCGGACGCGGATACGCTGATGGACGGCGAGAAGACGACGCATCTGGGCAAGCCGGTCGGCAAGGATTCGGGCATTTCGACCTGGCAGGGCGACCAGTGGCAGATCGGCGGCGGCACGACCTGGGGCTGGTACAGCTATGATCCGGAGCTGAACCTCGTGTATTACGGCTCGGGCAATCCCTCGACATGGAACCCGAAGCAGCGTCCGGGCGACAACCGCTGGTCGATGACCGTTTGGGCGCGCGACCTCGACACCGGCAAGGCGAAATGGGTCTATCAGATGACGCCCCACGACGAGTGGGATTATGACGGCATCAACGAGATGATCCTGGCCGACCAGCAGATTGGCGGGGCGACCCGCAAGACGCTGGTGCACTTCGACCGCAACGGCTTCGGCTATACGCTGGACCGGGTGACGGGCGAACTGCTGGTGGCGGAGAAGTTCGATCCGGCGGTGAACTGGGCGACGAAGGTCGACATGGACAAGGCGTCGGCGACCTATGGCCGTCCGCTGGTGGTGTCGAAATTCTCGACGGAGCAGAACGGCGAGGACACCAACACGCAGGGCGTGTGCCCGGCGGCGTTGGGCGTGAAGGATCAGCAGCCGGCGTCCTATGACGCGGCGACGGGCCTGTTCCTTGTGCCGACGAACCATGTCTGCATGGACTATGAGCCGTTCCGCGTGAGCTACACGGCGGGCCAGCCCTATGTCGGCGCGACGCTTGAGATGTATCCGGCGGGGAAGGTTCTGGGCGACGGAACCAACCACACCGGCAATTTCATCGCCTGGGACGCGAAGACGGGCAAGATCGTGTGGTCGAACAAGGAGCAGTTCTCGGTGTGGTCGGGAGCTGTGTCGACGGACGGCGGGGTGACCTTCTACGGGACGCTTGAGGGCTATCTGAAGGCGGTCGACACGAAGACCGGCAAGGAGCTCTACAAGTATAAGACCCCGTCGGGCATCATCGGCAACGTCATGACCTATGAGTCGGGCGGCAAGCAATATGTGGCGGTGCTGTCGGGCGTCGGCGGCTGGGCGGGCATCGGCCTCGCGGCCGGTCTGTCCAAGTCCAACGAGGGTCTCGGCGCGGTCGGCAACTACGCCTCCCTCGCCAACTACACCCAGCTCGGCGGCGTCCTCAGCGTCTTCGCCCTTCCCAATTAAGGGGAATGGCGAGCAAAGACTGAAGATCAACGCGCCCGGCGTCCTTTAACGGGACGCCGGGCGTGTATATTTCGGGGCTTGCGGCGGGCCTGTCGCATCCGCAGCGGAGCCGGGAGATCAATCCCGACCGGAGGCGTCGAAAAGAAGACGCGACAGGAAACAAAGAAACGACAACAAGTGCAGGGAGAGCAGTGATGAAATCGTTGCGGGTCGGCGCGCTGGCGCTGGGCGTCATGATGTTTGCGGGCGGTTTCGCCATGGCCGAGGCGCCGGGCGACCCGAAGGCCGCGAAATCGGAAGAAGGCAAATATTTCGACGCCAAGGGCGACCCGACCTACAATGTCGGCGCCGACGGCACCGTCGACTGGTACACCTTCTCCGGCTATCGCCGCTATCACGCCGAATGCCACGTCTGCCACGGCCCCAATGGCGGCGGATCGACCTATGCGCCGGCGCTCAAGGAATCGGTGAAGCGCTTCAATTACGCCGAATTCGCCGGCATCGTCATCGGCGGCCGGCAGAACGGCAACAGCGTCATGCCGGCCTTCGCCGAAAACAAGAACGCGTCATGCTACATCGACGATCTCTACGTCTATCTCCGCGCCCTCTCAACCGGCGCTATCCAGCCCGGCAGACCCGAAAAGAAAGAGCCGGCTCCCGAAGCCTTCAAAAAAGCCGAAGCCGATTGCATGGCCGCAAAATAACGCAAGGCCGGTCGGCGGGGGCGGTCCCCCGCCACTTTGCATATTTCTGGCGGTGAACGCGTATTGGCGCGTCTCGCGACGACACCGGGGGATAAAATGATCGCACGTCACATTGGCTTCGTTGCGGCCTTCGCGGCAGTTCTCGCTTTCACATCCGAAGCGACGGCGCGGCAAGTCGTGCGGCACGGCGGCGGTTTCCATTATCGTCCTCACTATGGGGTTGGTCATTATCGACCTGTCGTCCGACCCGGCTATGGCTGGGTGCGGCCGCACTATCGCTGGCGGCCGGGCGGCGCGATTGCGGCAGGGGCGGCGATCGGTTTTCTGACGGCGGGCGCTGCGGCGGCTATCGCGGCAAGCGCCCCGCCAGCGCAAGGCCTTTGCTGGTATTACACCAACCCGGCGCGCACCGCCGGTTTCTGGGATCGCTGTCCCTGAGTCGCGCGGCGAGGGACCCAACTCAAGGGCAGGGCGCGGCGTTACCGGACAAGCGGCGAGGGCCCCGGACGCAATCGCATTTGGGATTTCGCGCCCGCTCTCCCACGTTGATCTGTCACCCAAAAACAACACATTCGATAAATGCAAACAATGTCGCCTGACGATCGGTTGTTTGCGGCAGAATTCGATTGAGCTCCGAGAGGTTTTGTACAATCTTCTGCGAATGTACAAATTTTTCAGGGGCTCAATCAATGCGCAATTTATTCGGTCTGATACTCGCGGCGATGCTGGTGGCGCTTTCTGCTCCCGCGCAGGCCGGGAACACGACCAGTTCTGTTAAAGAAAGCCAAACGCTTGTGGCGGACGGCGCTGTCAATCTTCCTCGCCCGAACCTCGATATGTTTTCCGGCGATGTGAAATATGTTTTCAGCACAGAGCTCAACTCCGAAACAATGTGGCGCGGCATTTCTCTAACTAACCACCGGCCTGGCGCGGTGGTGCGCGGTGAAGTTGAAAAAGGCTGGTTTTACGTGGGCGGTGAGGCGCTCAATGTGACGCTGCCGACGCTTCCCGTCGTACAGCTCGACGTTTACGGCGGCGTGCGGTATAGCGCGACAATCTGGGTGAGAAGAGCGCGACAATCTGGATGAGAAAGTCGG
>CAZJAY010000127.1:0-4985 GCA_964543915.1 uncultured Methylocystis sp.
CGCGCTCTGCATCTTCCGGCGCCTGTCTCCATTTTTCACGCGCGCATGGTAAATCCACATAATTCATTGTTTCAAATGCGAATTAATTGGCGTCATGCGCCTTTGTCGTCAGTCCAAAAGGTTGCGCGAGCTGTTTTTATGCTCGCTTGAGTTGCAAACCAAAGCTTGGCCGTATACATTGCCGCCATGGGTTGGCGACGCGTTCGACGGCCCGCAATACGAGACGGGGTAATCACCATGGTCAACTTTCTGAAGAGCTTCATCCGCGACGAATCCGGCGCCACCGCCATCGAATACGCCCTTATCGCCGCCGTGCTCGGCGTCGGCATTCTGGCCGCGGCTCAGACGCTCCGGACCTCTGTAGGTGGCCGGCTGACCGGTGCGGCAACCACGCTGGACGGCATTCAATAACTAGCAGCTAAGAGCGAAACCGCAGACGTCTTTTCAAATGGCGGCGCGGCAAGTGCGTCGCCATTTGTTTGCCACCGACACTCTGCGCCTTCGTCTGCTCCGATCAGGCGCGGAAATCATTGAGAAATGCGCATCTCTCGCGCTTTTATTGACCAGCGCTTCAGCTGATGAGCGCGCAAACAGAAATAAAGCGCCGGTCTTTCCTCACAGCAAACAAGCGAGAGGACAGGGCGATGATCAAATGCTTTAGCCGCTTCATACACGAGACGTCCGGCGCCGCTGCGATCGAATGCGGGCTGATCGCTGCTGTGATCGGCGTCGCCATCATCGCCAGCTCGCAGACGCTGCGGGATGCGATAAACGCCCGGCTGGACGCCACGAGCGCGATTGTTACGACTTTCCAGTAAAGTGAAATGGATTTGGGCAGCTTCGAGCAGGGCGCCAGCGCGCGTCGCGCGCGAGCTTTTCACCGCGCCGGGAAATGCGATAAACGGGCGGGATGAAGAAGTTCCGCACCCGTCGGCATGTTCCCCATAGCGCCGCCCAGATGTTCGATCTGGTGCGCGATGTCGAGAATTACCCGAAATTCGTGCCGCTTTGCGAAGGGCTGCGCATCCGCCAGCGCAGCGAGACCGCGCCCGGCGTCGAAACGCTGCTCGCCGAGATGCAGGTGGGGTTCAAGGCGATCTGCGAACGCTACACGAGCCGCGTCGTCTGCGACCGCGAGCGGCTGGAGATCCGCGTGGTCAATATCGACGGACCGTTCCGGCGCCTTGAAAATATCTGGCGTTTCCGCGACGAGGGGAACACGGAGGCCCCGCGCGCCAGCATAGATTTCTCGATCGAATATGAATTCCGCAGTTTCGCGCTGGGCCTCGTGATGGGCGCGATGTTCGACAAGGCGGTCCAGAGTTACGCCGACGCCTTCGCCCGCCGCGCCGATACGGTCTATGGGCGGCGCTGAGCCCCGGCGAACATCGCGTCAAGCAGCAAATCAAGCGCGCGGTCCATGGCCCCGGCGCGAATGTCCGCGCGGCTCCGCGCGCCGAACCGCGCTTCCTGCGTCGTTACCGGGCCGCCGCGCCGCGCACAGGCGAAATGCACGAGCCCGACGGGTTTTTCCGGCGAGCCGCCGCCAGGGCCGGCGATCCCCGTGACAGAGACGGCAAGATCGGCGTCCGAGCGCGCCAGCGCGCCCAGCGCCATGGCGCGGGCGGTCTCGGCGCTGACGGCGCCATGCGCCGCAAGTGTCGCCGCCGGAACATCGAGCAATTCCTGCTTCGCCGCGTTCGAATAGGTCACGAAGCCCCGGTCGAAAACCGCCGACGCGCCGGCGATATCGGTCAGCGCCGCAGCGACGAGCCCGCCGGTGCAGGATTCCGCCGTGGCGATGCGCAGCCCGAGGGCTTGGGCGCGCGCGACGACGGCCGCGGCTTTTTCGTCGATCGCGCTAGACATCCCGTAAGTCCCGATCCCGCGCCGCGCCGCCGCGCAATGATTTGACATCGCCACGGCGCTTTTTTCCTTCGAGGCGTCTGAGCTTCGACCCATGCGTCGGCTTTGTCGCAATGCGGGGCGGCGGCGGGGGCGCGGCCGCGTCGCGAATGAGCTCGAACAGCCGCTCGCGCGCTTCGGCGCGATTGCGCTCCTGCGTGCGCGTGCGCTGCGCCTCGATCACAACGACGCCATCCTTCGTCAACCGGCCGCCGGCGAGGCGCATCAGCCGCGCCCGAACCGGATCGGGCAGATTGGGGGAGTTCCGCGCATCGAAACGCAGTCGCACCGCCGTCTCGACCTTATTGACGTTCTGCCCGCCGGGACCGGACGCGCGCATGAACTCCTCGACGAGTTCCGACTCGTTGAGAAAAATGCGCGGCGTCACCCGGATCATTCGGGCAGCCGCACGGTCGCGATGGCGAGCGCGGCGATCCCTTCGCTGCGCCCGGTGAAGCCCAGTTTCTCCGTCGTCGTCGCCTTGATGGCGACGCGGGAAACGTCAATCTCCATGATCCGCGCCAAACTCTCGCGAATGGCGTCGCGATGCGGACCCACCTTCGGCGCTTCGCAGACCACCGTCGCGTCCACATGCGCGATGCGGCCGCCGCGTTCGCGCACCAGACGACAGGCGTGGGCGAGAAAGATTTCCGAGGCCGCGCCGCGCCATTGCGGATCGGACGGCGGAAAGTGCGCGCCAATATCGCCGGCCGCGATGGCGCCGAGAATGGCGTCGGTGACGGCGTGCATCAGCACATCGGCGTCGGAGTGGCCGGCAAGCCCCCGGCTATGGGGAATCGCGACGCCGCCAAGCCAGACGCGGTCGCCGGCGTCGAAGGCGTGGACGTCATAGCCCTGTCCGACGCGAATGTCGGGCAGGGCGGCGAGCGGCGTGTCTCCGAGCTGTTCCATAGCGCGCGCGAAATCCTCCGGCGTCGTGAGTTTGAAATTGGCGGCGTCGCCGGCAAAAACAACGACCGCATGTCCGGCCGCCTCGGCGATCATCGCGTCGTCGGTGAATTCGCGTCCGTCCGCGCCCGCGAGGCGATGGGCCGCGTGGATGAGCGAAAAGCGAAAGGCCTGCGGCGTCTGCACCGCCCGCAGCCGCGCTCGCTCGGGCGTGCCAGTGACGAAACCGCTGGCGTCGATTTCCTTGATTGTATCGTTGAGCGGCACGCCCGGAACGGCGGCGCCATGCGCGCGCGCCGCCTCAATTGCCCGCGCGATCAGCGCCGGATCGGCGAAGGGGCGGGCGGCGTCATGGATCAGGACGATTTCGGGCGCCCCGGCCCGCGCGATGGCGTCGAGCCCGTTGCGCACGCTCGCCTGTCGGGTCGCGCCGCCGATCGCCGGCGCCGCAATGGCGGCGCGCAGATCAGGCGGGAGCCCGGCGAGGCTCTCGTCATAGAGTGGCCGATCATCGGGATGGATGACAACCGTAATCCGCGCATCGGGCGCCCCGGCCCGCATCGCCGCGAGCGTATGCGCAAGCACGGACTGGCCCGCCAGCCGGCGATATTGCTTGGGCAGACCTTCGCCGGCGCGCGCGCCGCGGCCGCCAGCGACGACGAGGATTGCAACGGGGCTGTTCGCGTCCATCCGCGTGCTGTGACGCGTCCCGCCCCGCAGGTCAATGTGGTAAAGACGCTTTGCCATGCGGCGGCTTGTATCGCCGGCAGGGCGGATACTTCGCAGTTGCAGCAGGCCGTTTGCATGCTTATAGTCAGGGCGCCATGAATTTTGCTCATAGTTTAGGCAATGCGGTTGGCTCAGATATTTTCCGCGTCGGCGATCGCCGGCTCGCCGGACGCGCCTTTCTCGCGCCCATGGCCGGCGTCACGGACAGCGCGATGCGGCGGATCGCGGAGCGTTACGGCGCTTCCGCCACCATCAGCGAAATGATCGCCGCCGACGGAGTCGCGCGCGACGATCGCGAGACCGGCGCGCGTCTGCACGGGGCCAATGATTCATCGAAATCCGCGCCGCGAGCGGTCCAGATCGCCGCGCGGGACATTGATGGCGTTGTCGCGGCCGTACGGCGTGGCGAAGCGGCGGGGGCCGACTGGATCGACATTAATATGGGCTGTCCCTGTAAACGCGTGACCGGGGGTCTCGCCGGAGCCGCATTGATGCGCGATCTTGATCATGCGACCCGACTGATCGCGGCGGCGCGCGCCGCCGCAACGGTTCCCGTCACCGTCAAGATGCGTCTTGGCTGGGACGACGCCTCGCGCAATGCGGCCGAACTGGCGCGGCGCGCGGCGGGGGAGGGGGTCGCGCTGATCACCGTCCACGGCCGCACGCGCCAGCAATTCTACACCGGACGCGCCGACTGGCGCGCCATCGCCGCCGTGCGCGCGGCCGTCTCCATTCCTGTCGTCGCGAATGGCGATTGCGCCTCCGAGACGGATGCGGTGGAGATGTTGCAGCTCTCCGGCGCAGACGCCGTGATGATCGGACGCGCGGCGCAGGGTCGTCCATGGCTTGTCGGCGATATCGCCTTTTTCCTCGCGACAGGACGGCGGCGTCCGCCCCCGGGCCTCGCTGAGCGGGGCGCGGTCGCGCGCGAACATCTCGACGGCTTGCTGTCGCTCATGGGGGTTGAAGCCGGCCTTCGACATGCGCGCAAGCATCTCGCCAGCTACGTCGACCATGCTTTCGGCCCGGCCGCGCCGAATGTCTCGGATCTGCGGCGACAGCTTGTCACCACTGTCGTATCGGGGGAAGCCATGAGACTGATCGAGGAAATTTTCTCGGCCCCCACGGAGCAAGCCGCCGCATGAGCGTCAGCGAAAAAACGCCGAAACCGCCGGTCGCAGCGCGGTCGCGCCAGATGGACCCGCGTTTGCTCGCGAGTATCTTCGATACGCTGCCGACCGCGATCCTCACCGTCTCGCGCGAAGGGCGCATCGAAGACGCGAACGCAGCCGCCGAAGCTTTTTTCGACATCGGGCGTCCGTTGCTGATCGGGCAGGAGATCCGGCGGCTGCTGCCGTTCGGATCGCCCCTGCTGACCCTGATCGAACATGTTCACGAACGGGGCGCGCCGGTTAATGAATACAGGATCGAGATCAGAAGAC
>CAZJAY010000128.1:0-4978 GCA_964543915.1 uncultured Methylocystis sp.
TCAGGGATTGGCCCCGCCGCATCCACGACTCCCTCGCGCCCGAGATCTTCGACAATCAGAAGCCCCGCGTCGAGATCGTGACCGAGAATGCGCGGCGCGGAAAAACCGAATGCGCGCAGTCCATCGGCGATGGCGACAAACGGACGGACGTTTTCCGCCAGACGCGCGATTGCGCTGTAGGATTTCCCGTAACGCACCGGCGGACCATCAGGCCGCGGCGGCGAGATCATCAGAATAGCGCGTTCGCCATTCGCCTTTTCGAGCGTTTCATAGGCGCGCGCGGAAGCATCGCCTTGCAGGAACACGCGCCGGGCGTCGCTCCAGCCTTCGGTGCGCATCAGCTGACGCAGGGCGCGAAAGGGCGCCAGCCGCGCGGCGAAAGCCCCGTAACCGGTTACAGTAATGCTTCTTGAGTCGGGACGAAGCGGATCGGTGAAGCCGAGATGCACGTCGAGACGATCGGCCGGCAAATGATCCGGCGCGCGCTCGGCCCATTCAAGCAAAACGACCGAGTCCTCGATCGCCTCTTCCCATCCAAGGCCCGACAATTCCGATGGATCAGCAATGCGATAGAAATCGGCGTGCACAAGACGCAAGCCGCCTTTTTCGTAAAGCTGCATCAGCGTAAAGGTCGGGCTTGGCGCCTCAAGATCGGGATCAGACAGCAGATTGCGGATCACGGCCCGCGCGAAGGTCGTCTTGCCGGCTCCAAGATCGCCCGAAAGCGTCACCATGTCGCCACGCCGCAACAGCGCGACAACCTCATGCGCGACAGCAATCGTTTCGCTTTCGTCGGCGACATCGATCCGCCAGACCGCCGTCTCCTGCGCATCCCGAGCCATCAGACGTTCCTCTCGTTGACCACGCGCGCTGCGATCTGCGCCGTCTCATCCGATGACCTTTGCGTCAACGTCTGTTCGCGCAGCTGTCGCGACGGGATAACGCATGTCACCGTCGTGCCTTCGCCGGGCGCAGAATCGACAAAAACCTGCCCGCCATGCAATTCCATGAAGTCGCGCACGATTGAAAGGCCGAGCCCGACGCCCCGATGGCGGGTGCCCGTCGTATGCGACTCGAAACGATCAAAAATCCTTTCGACGATTTCGGGCGGGATCCCGCGTCCGCGATCGGTGACCTTGAAAACGACCTCTTCCCCGCGTCGCATCGCCGCGAGCGTAACAGTCTGGCCCGCGCTGGAGAAACCGATCGCGTTCGAGAGGAGATTGAACAGGATTTGCCGCACACGCTTGGCGTCGCCACGAAAGGACCCGACATTATCCATTGCAACGATGCGGACATCGATATCGTTTTCAACAAGACGATCCTGAACGCCCTCGATCGCCGAATGCATCGTCGACACAACGTCGACATCAGAGATCTCCAGCTCCATCGCATCTTCATCGATCGTCGCGAGATCCAGAATATCATCGACGATCGCGAGCAGCGCCGCCGATGATTTACTCACATAGCCCAGATATTCGAGCTGCTTTGGATTGAGCGGACCGGTGGCCTGCTCATTGAGCAGATGGACGAAGCCGTTGATATTATTGAGCGGCGACCGCAATTCATAACTGACATGATGAATGAAGTCGTTGCGTAGTTTCTCGGCCGCGAGAAGCGCCTTGTTGCGCTCCGAAAGAACGCGCTCCGCATTGACGTCCGCCGTAACGTCGACAAAGGTGAGCAGCGACGCGCCATCGAGCAACGATTGCGCAGTGCAATCAAGAACGACGCCGTCATTGCATTCGATCCGTCGCGTGAACCCCTCGCGCATCTCATCGAAACCGGTCACGAAGGCGCGCAGCGTTTCAAGCGTATCGACGTTTTTGAACAGAGCAACGGCCTGCCGGGAAAGATCGTCGAAACGCGGATTTTCCTCGAGCGCTTCCGGATCAAGCCGCCACAGCCGCACGAAAGCCGGATTGCAGAATTTCAGCCGGCCGTCCGCGCCAAACACCGCCACGCCCTCGCGCAGAGTATCGAGCGTTTCACTCTGCGTGCGATTGAGAGCGTTGAACCGCGTCTCGAGTTCATAGGCCCGCGTCGCGTCATCGTAAAGATAGGTGACGCCGCCCAGGGTATTCGGGTGCGCGACAACGTCGACGATGCGCCCGTCTGGCAGATGCCACGTCTGACGCACCGGTTCGGTTGAACGATAGGCTTCGAGAATCCGCTCTCGTCCCGCCCGAAAGTCGACCTCGGCGGGGGCCTGGCGCCCGGCGCGCAGGCGATCGAGAATTTCGTCGTCAGTCGGCTTCTGATCAAGAAAGCCGACGTCGATCTGCCAGAGCTGCGCATAGGCCTCATTGTGATAGACGAGCCGGCGCGCACGGTCGAAAATGGCGATGGCCGACGGAAGACGATCGAGAATGCGTTTGTGGGATTGCATCTGCTGTTGCAGATCTTCACGCAGATTCTCGATTTCCGCGCGGTCAATGGCGATTGCGCCAACGCCCTGCGGCAACGCAAGCTGCGTTACGTCAAGCAGGTGGCGTTTGCCGGCGACAATCGCCGGGGCCCGCGCACGCCAGACTCCGCCACGTGCAATGGCTCCGGCAGCCGCTTCCCGCGCCGCCTGATCGAGCAGCGGCAGCCCCTGTTCGATCGCCTCGTCGGCCGTCTTCGCTTCGACAGCAGCGACATAGGCGTTATTGACGAAAACCAGACGCCCTGTCTGATCGCCGATCCACGCGGGCGTCGGCGCCGCCTCAAGCAGCCCGGCAAGGCTATCGCGTTCGTCGGTGAGCGCGGCGTAACGCTCCTTGAGCGCGATCAGCTCGCGTCTGTCGCCGGACACCTCGCGGATCCGGAGAACGGCACTGAAGCCGACGGCGCACCCTTCCGCCTCGAAATGACGGCCTTCGGCCTGGCTGGCGACCACGACACGAAACCGCTCGCCCCGGGTGCGAAGCCTCTCGATCGCGACCGCGAGCGACGCCGCATCGTCTCGTTCAAGCCAGGAATCGAACGCAAGCGCGGCGGATGGCGGCAATTCGCCGGGAAGGCGCAGGGAAGCAATATTGATTTCCACATCGCCATCGGAACCGGCCCAGGAAACGAGAAGCTGTTCCTCGCTTTCCAGAAAGGCGCGCGCACGATCGAGCCGCGCGCGGGCATCATCCAGCGCCCGCGCAAGACCGCGTCCGGTGTTTCGCCAGGCCCGACGTTCATGAATGAATGCGAGAGAAAGGGCGACGATGAAGAGCGACAGGCCGCTGGTGAAAACCAGCCCCGCGAGCGGAGGCTCAATGCCGCGGGCGGCGATGAAGTCGAACGACTGGGCGGCGGCGCCGGAAGCCGACAGCGGATGCGCCAGCAGCGCGATTGCCGCTACGCCAGTCAACAATATGCGCCGACCGCCGGCGAGAAAGACTGTCCGCGAGACCATTGAATATTGCCCGACCGCAACGCGCTTTGGAGAGCGACTTCTCATCGTCCGCAAACTCCGGCGCGCGCGCGATCACAAACACAGATCATGAAAACCGGTCTCCACGGTCGAAAAGGCGATGCTCATGACGACAACGCGAGAGAGGCCCATGCAGCGAAATACAAAAGCCACAAGACTGACGCGGGGTGGAAGAACGCAGCCCGGGGAGGGGATCCGCCGGGGCCGCCCACCGGGCCCGAACTCCGAATCACAGCAATCTAAAACGTCGAAAGGAAAAAGAGAATCGTGTTTGCGAAATTTAGATTTCGGCGACCAAAAAAAATCCGGCCCACGCCTCAAGGGCGCGGGCCGGAGTCGAAACCGGAGTCGTTTCAGTGCCTTCGTGCAAATTTCCGGACGATCGGGGAACCAACGCCATGCTACGCATAGCGTCAGCGACCCCGATTGGCGCCATTAGTAGCGGTAATGATCCGGCTTGAACGGACCCTCGACCGGCAGATTGAGATAGGCGGCCTGCTGCTCGGTCATTTTGGTCAGGCGAACGCCGATCTTGTCGAGATGCAACGAGGCGACCTTTTCGTCGAGATGCTTCGGCAGCGTGTAGACGCCCGTCGCATAATCGCCCTGCCGGGTGAACAGCTCGATCTGCGCAAGCGTCTGGTTCGTGAACGACGCCGACCTGACGAAGGACGGATGGCCGGTCGCATTGCCAAGATTGACGAGCCTTCCCTCCGAAAGAAGGATGATGCGCTTGCCGTCCTGGAACTCGATCTCGTCAACCTGCGGCTTCACATTATGCCATTTGAGATTCTTCAGGCCGGCGACCTGTATCTCGGAATCGAAGTGGCCGATGTTGCAGACGATGGCGCGATCTTTCATCTTGCGCATGTGCTCGATGGTGATCACATCGACATTTCCGGTCGCCGTGCAGAAGATGTCCGCGCGCGGGGCGGCGTCTTCCATGGTCGTGACTTCATAGCCTTCCATCGCCGCCTGAAGGGCGCAGATCGGATCAATGTCCGTGACCAGCACGCGGCAGCCGGCGTTGCGCAACGATGCGGCGGAGCCTTTACCCACGTCGCCATAGCCCGCGATACAGGCGACCTTGCCCGCCATCATCACTTCCGTGCCGCGACGGATGCCGTCGACGAGCGACTCGCGACAGCCGTTAAGATTGTCGAATTTCGATTTTTTCACCGAGTCATTCACTTTGATGGCTGGCCAAAGCAGCTTGCCTTCCTTGTGCATGAGGTAGAGACGATGGACGCCCGTGGTGGTTTCCTCGGTGACGCCCCTGATCGCCTCGGCGTTACGCTTGTACCAACCCGGATTGGCCTTCAGCCGCTTCTTGATCGCGGCAAAAAGAACCTCTTCTTCCTCATTGGTCGCCTTGTCGAGAAAGGCCGTATCGCCATTCTCGGCCCGCAGACCGAGATGGATCAGCAGCGTGGCGTCGCCGCCGTCGTCGAGGATCATATTGGGGCAGCCGCCATCGCCCCACTCAAAGATGCGAGGGGTGGAATCCCAGTAATCCTCAAGGCTCTCGCCCTTGCGCGCGAAGACCGGCGTGCCGCTTGCCGCGATGGCGGC
>CAZJAY010000129.1:0-2066 GCA_964543915.1 uncultured Methylocystis sp.
CCGGCGGCGACGGGAATGAGCAAAGCGTTATAGGCGAAGGCCCAGAAGAGATTCTGGGCGATATTGCGCATCGTCGCGCGCGAAATCGCAAGCGCCGTCGGCACTTTTGCGAGATCGCCGGACATCAGGACGACATCGGCTGCTTCGATCGCGATATCCGTGCCGGTCCCGATGGCCACGCCGGCGTCTGCGGCCGCCAGCGCCGGCGCGTCATTCACGCCATCGCCGACAAAGGCGATTTTCTGGGTCGCGCGCAGTTGTGCGAGCGCGGCGACCTTTCCATCTGGCGTGACATTGGCGATAACCTCATCGATCCCGACACGCCGGCCAATCGCGCGCGCGGCGCGCGCGTCGTCGCCCGAAATCATCACCGTCCTGACGCCCATGGCGTGCAGCGTGTCGATGGCGGCTTTTGTCGTTGGCTTGAGATCGTCCGCAACGCTGAGCACAGCGGCGGGCTTGCCGTCGACCGAGACGAAAAACGGGGTTTTGCCCTCATCGCCAAGGCGTGCCGCGGTCGCTGCGAACTGCGTAATATCGACGCCGAGCTGCGCCATGAAGCGTTCGGCGCCGATGGCGATGTTCTGGCCTTCCACCAGGCCCGAAACGCCCATGCCGGCGATCGCCCTGAAATCAGTCGTTGGCGCCAGCGGCAGATCGCGCGCTTTCGCGCCGGCGACAATCGCGCGCGCGACCGGATGTTCCGACAGCGTCTCTCTGCTCGCAACCCGGCGTAACAGCGTATCGCTTTCGGTTCCCGGGGCGACCTCGAAATCCGTCAGGCGGGGCTTGCCGAAAGTGAGGGTGCCGGTCTTGTCGAAGGCGATGGTCTTGACGTCGCGCAGCGTCTGTAGCGCCTCGCCCTTGCGAAAGAGCACGCCAAGCTCCGCCGCGCGGCCGGTGCCGGTCATGATCGCGGCGGGCGTGGCGAGACCCATAGCGCAGGGACAGGCGATGATGAGCACGCTGACCGCTGCGACGAGCGCATGCGTCAGCCGTGGCTCCGGGCCGATGATCATCCAGACGAGGAAAGCAAGAAAGGCGAGCAGGAAAACAACCGGTACGAAAACGGCTGTCACACGGTCGACCAGCGCCTGTATTGGCAACTTTGCGCCCTGCGCCTGTTCAACCATTCGGATGATGCCGGCGAGCGTCGTATCGGCGCCGACGCGTGTCGCGCGAAACGAGAAAGCGCCCTCGCCATTGACCGTGCCCCCGGTCACCGAGGCGCCGGGTCCTTTCGCGACCGGCGTCGGTTCGCCTGAAATCATCGCCTCGTCAACATGGGAGACGCCGGTCGTCACAACGCCATCCGTGGGGATGCGCTCGCCCGGGCGAACGAGCACGATATCGTCGACGCGGACGTCGTCTATATCAATGTCGAGCGATTGACCGTCGCGCTCTACATGCGCGATCTTCGGCTGAAGACGCGCAAGCGCCCGTATCGCTTCCGAGGTTTGCCCCTTTGCGCGCGCTTCAAGAAAGCGTCCGAGCAGGATGAGCACGACAATAACAACGGCTGCTTCATAATAGACGTGAGCCGCTGCCGCCGGCAGCAACGATGGCGCGAATGTCGCGACGGCGGAATAGAGATAGGCGCTCAGCGTGCCGACGGCGACAAGCGCGTTCATGTCGGGTTGGCCCCGCGCCAGTGCGGGCAAGCCTTTGCGATAGAATTCGAGTCCCGGACCGAAGAGCGTCAGCGTGGCGAAAACGAAAGAGACCAGCCGAAGCCGATCTTCGCCGAAAATCGTCATCATGTAATGATGAAAGCCCGGAATGAGATGTCCGCCCATCTCGATGACGACCACGGGCAGCGCGAGCGCCGTCGCGATGATCATGCGTCGCCATTGCGTTTCCAGCTCCTCCGCGCGACGGGTCCGCTCCCGATCGGCTGCGCCGGGGTCGACGTCGAGCCGACGCGGTTCGTAGCCGGCGTCGACAATGGCGTTGCGCAGACGATCCATCAGACCGGGGCCGGCGAGTGCGCGCACGTGCGCCCGTTCCGTTGCGAGATTGACAGTCGCCTCGATAACGCCGGGCGTCTGGCGCAGCGCCTTTTCGAC
>CAZJAY010000129.1:2166-4950 GCA_964543915.1 uncultured Methylocystis sp.
ACGCCGGGCGTCTGGCGCAGCGCCTTTTCGACATGCGCAACGCAGGAAGCGCAGGTCATGCCTTTAACGTCAAAATCGAGTTTTTCTTCTCGTCGCGCGCCGGCGTCCATTCTGTCCCGCTCCCCTTGATGGGCTCGACTCTAGAGCCAGCGTGGCGTCCGCGCCAGATAGGCGCGGTAGTCGTCGCCGAAACGATCGAGGAGATGGCGCTCCTCCGGCTCGACCGAGAATTTCAGCAGTGCGAGGGCGAGGAGCGGCGTCAACGCGAGGACGAAGGGCGAACCGAAAAAGAAACCCGCCGCGAGCGCCAGCGCGAGATGCGCGATGTAGATTGGATTGCGCGATCGCTGGTAGGGACCGTCGGTCACCAGCGCCCGCGCAGCGCGATGCGGCAGGATCGTCGTTTCGTGACGCGCCAGCGTTCGGGCGCACCAGAGTTCAACGACGATGGCCGCCAGCGCCAATAAAACGCCGACGATCCGCAGCGGGCCTGGAGCCGGAAACGGCCCCCAAACGGTTTGCGCCGCCGCATCAAGCGCGAGTCCTGCGCCAATGCAGGCGGCGACGAGAATCGGCGGCCATGGCGCCCGGGCCGGCGTCGCGCCCGATGAACGAAAAAAGCTCACAATCCATCGCTCCTGTCCATGCATTAAATCGCGTCGCCGTTCCTGCTTTTCAAGCCGGATGAAGCGGACGCCGCGTTCTTGACGCGGCGTCCGCCGGCCTTTAACCACGAATGCGAAATCGGAAAGATTGTCTGGCATGCTTGACCCGTGGCGACAGGATCTCGCGGCGCTTGAAGCGCGTGACCGTCTGCGTTCGCTGGCGCCGCGCGCGGGGCTCGATTTCGCGTCGAACGATTATCTCGCCCTTGCCGGATCCGACGCGCTGTCGTCGATCGCCGCCGCCGCCGTCGCGCGCCGCGTTCCGGTCGGCGCCCGAGGTTCGCGTTTGCTGCGCGGCAATCATCCCGAACATGAGGCGCTCGAAGCGGAGGCTGCGCGCTTTTTCGGCGCCGAGGCCGCGCTGTTTTTCGGCGCAGGCTTCTCGGCCAATGAGGCTATTCTTGCAACCTTGCCGCAACGCGGCGACCTGATCCTGTATGATGCTTTCGTTCATGCGAGCGCGCATGACGGCATGCGGTTATCGCGTGCGCCGCGCGAAGCTTTTCCGCATAATGACCTGAACGCCGTCGAGGACGCCATCCGCATGTGGCGCAGCAGGGGCGGCGCGGGACATCCGTGGATCGTTGTTGAAAGCCTCTATAGTATGGAGGGTGATTTTGCGCCGCTCGCGGCGCTGATCGCGCTCGCCGAACGCCATGACGCGCTCCTGATCATCGATGAGGCGCATGCGACCGGGGTTTATGGTCCCGGCGGTCGCGGGCTGGCGGCGCCTTTCGAGGGGCGCGCGCAGGTGATTACAATCCACACCTGCGGCAAGGCGCTCGGCGTTTCCGGCGCGCTTGTCTGTTTGCCACGGGTGCTGAAGGATTTTCTGATCAATCGGGGACGAAATTTTATTTTCGCCACCGCGCCCTCGCCACTCATCGCCGCCTGCGTGCGCGGCGCACTTCGGCTTGTCGAAGGCGTGGATGCGCCGCGCGCTGCATTGCGCGCGCGTATTGAGACCGCGTGTGCGGCGCTGCGCGCCCGCTGTGAAATGACGCCTACGGGATCGCAAATTCAGCCCGTCGTCGTCGGCGCCGACGCGCGTGCCCTTGCGCTCGCCAGCCGGTTGCGCGCGCGCGGTTACGATATTCGTGCGATCCGGCCGCCGACCGTGCCCGAAGGCGCGGCGCGCCTTCGCCTGTCGATTACCCTGAATGTGAATGAAAAACAGATCGCGGCGATGATCGACGATCTTGCTGATGTTCTCGCCCCTGAAAAATCATGCGCAAACGAATCGTAATCGTCGGAACCGACACCAATGTCGGCAAAACCGTTTTTTCCGCTGCGTTGGCGGGCGCGCTCGGATTTTCCTACTGGAAACCGGTGCAATCCGGACTCGAGGATGAAACCGACTCGGCTACAGTGGCGCGCCTCGCGGGCGTGGCGAGCGACAAAATTCTCCCCGAAGCCTACAGGTTTCGACTGCCGGCCTCGCCGCACATCGCTGCGCGGGCCGAGCGTCTTGTGATTGATCCGACGCGACTGACGCCACCGGCAGACGTCAAGGAGCTGATCATCGAAACCGCCGGCGGCGTGTGGGTTCCGTTGACGCATGATTTGCTGACCATTGATCTGCTGGCGGCGTGGGGCTTTCCCGTTGTTCTTGTCGCACGCACGGCGCTTGGCACGATCAATCATAGCCTGCTGACGATCGAGGCGCTGCAACGACGGCATATTCCGATTCTTGGCGTCGCCTTCAACGGCGATGCGGAACCCGCGCCGCAGGCAACGATCGGCGCGCTCGGCCGCGTCAAAATTCTTGGTCGTCTCCCACGACTCGATCCGCCGGGACCGGAGACTTTGCGCGCCGCTTTTGCGGCGGCGTTTCGTGTGGAGGATTTCGCCTCATGCGCAGCGTAACGGATTCGCCAGTATGGCGTCCCTTCACGCAGCATGCGTTGCAGCCTGGCGCGATCCGGATTGCGCGCGCCGAAGGCGCGTGGCTTGAGGCGGCGGATGGCGCGCGTTACCTCGACGCGATCTCCTCATGGTGGGTGATTACCCATGGCCATCGAAGCCCCGAGATCATGGAGGCCATCCGGGCGCAGACCGAAAGTCTGGACCAGATTATCTTCGCAGGTTTCACGCATGAGCCAGCGGAGGCGTTGGCGCG
>CAZJAY010000130.1:0-4909 GCA_964543915.1 uncultured Methylocystis sp.
AAAAAACCCGCCAGGCCGCGCTGCGATCAGGGCTCGCTTATCTAGAACGCTACACAGCGGTCATTCGAAGCCCATCTGAAATGCGACGATGCGGCGTTCCATCGTGCCGGATGGAAGATAACAGAAAACATTGGTCGCAATCGGCGCCTCGGCGCAATGGGCGTGAGACACAGCCCATTCATAGCCCATATCGCTCATACAGGCCGTTATCTTCTCGCCGATAAGTTTCGGATTGTCGCGCCGCTCGGCCGGGTAATCGCGCTCGACCTTGTATTCGCAATCCGTGAGCAGCGCCTTCTGACCCTCGAAATAACGACCGCCGGCGCTGCTCGTCGCGAACATAACCTGGGTCGCCAGCATAAACGCCAGCCCGACCGCGAGCGCCAGCTTCCCGCGTAGGGGCGTTTTGAAGAAATGAAGATCTAACAGGGATAGCAGACCGAACGCGATCAACGCGCCGCCAATCAGCAATGTGAACGGCGCGAAAAAAGGCGCGATTCCCTCGTTCATATCATTCTCTCCCGTCTACGCCGCACTAATAAAATAGATGGGTGTGCAATGGCGGAAAGCGCGCCCGATACGGGGCATTGGCGAGGCTTCGCGGGCGGGCCGGAGCCGGATGGGGTTACAAAGCTATGTTCGCAAAAGGTTACGTGCTTTCGCTGCTCTCGCTTCTCGTTTCAACAAGCGTCGCCTCGGCCTGTTTCATCGGCTGTCGACCCGGCGAGCAACATGCGCAGACAGTTATCAATCATCTGATTACAAAGAGATTCAGTCCGGATCACGAGCTCCTGTCCTATCAAACGACGCGCACGGCCGATTTCGACATGATCGCCGGCGAAATGCGCGGTTACGAGATTTTCTTCAAAGCGCGCGTCAGATTTCCGCACGGCGCCAATCTCGACTGCGCGCCGGATGCAGAGAAGCGCGCCGACGATTGTTCCGGCGACGGCTATTTCTCCCTGATCCGGGAAACACGCCCGACGCCCGGGCGTCAGTATATTGAACCGGGCGGAGTCCGGACTTTCGACGAAGATATTCGCTTCGCCGAATATCGAAACGGCTGGAAGGGACCGGACGGAGAACTCTATCAACCCTGATCCTGTTCGCGCGCCGCCAACGCAGGAAGGGCGCGACTTCTTTCAGGGCTTTCTACGCGTCCCCGGTCGGCGAGGGCGCGTTCAGATCGTCATTTCGCTCGATCCGCGAATTAAGGCTTTGTTAAGCCAGAACTGATTTTATTCAAATGTCACATGTTTTCGGAACCTTGCGTCAAGGTTGATGGAACTTCTGCTTAACCCTGCGCGGCTAGGACTGACGGCAATGTCCGAGGCCATAACAGGAGTCACGCCATGACACTCTCAGCCAGCGCCAGTCGCCTGCGTTTCGCACTCGCAGCCGCGACGCTTCTGGTTCTCGCCGGCTGCGCGAAAAATCCGGCGGATGATCTGGCGAATGAGCTTGCCGGCGGGGCCGGCGGGGTCAACGGTCGAGGCGGCGTCGCGCGCAGCGGCATCGGCGCGCCGGGCAGCCCGCAGGAATTCGCCTCAAGCGTCGGCGACCGGATCTTTTTTGACAGCGATGCGACTGACCTTTCGGTGCAGGCGCAGGCGACGCTCGACAAACAGGCGGAATGGTTGAACCGTTACCGGCGCTACAGCTTTACAATTGAGGGGCATGCCGACGAGCGGGGCACGCGCGAATATAATTTCGCGCTCGGCGCGCGCCGGGCCGAAGCCGCCAAAAATTATCTGATTTCGCGCGGCGTGGCGGCGAACCGCATTCGCACGGCAAGTTTCGGCAAGGAGCGCCCGGTTGCGACCTGCGATGACATCTCCTGCTGGTCGCAGAACCGTCGGGCGGTCACCCTGCTGGCCGGAGGAAACTCCTGATTGACGGATATTTGCCGGCGCGGGCGTCCAAACGCCCTTGCGCCGGGGCCGCCATTGCGGCATTGAGAGCGTCGTCCGTCGGGCGTGCAGGAGTGTAGCTCAACTGGTAGAGCACCGGTCTCCAAAACCGGGGGTTGGGGGTTCGAGCCCCTCCACTCCTGCCATCGCTACCGATTTTGCCTGAACGGCGTTGCCTGCGTCATGGTGGAGAAAAAGGCCAGTCCACCCTACGGCGCGTGGTATTTTTCACGACCCCACCCCCGGAAGCCCGCCCATGCGCATCCCGTTGACGTTGTTTCTGATCCTGCTGCTCCCCGCGTGCAGCTCGACACAGGGCGCGCGCAAGGTCGAGGATGCCGCCTACGCCCGCGCCGCTGAGTATCAGTCGCTCGACGCCTATCAGCGCTGCTCCGAGGAAAATGTTGGCGATGAAAAGAAATGCGACGCTTTGATCCGATTGCTCGAAAGCGACCGGAACCGGGCCGAAAAGGTCGCCGGCGGCAAATAAATTCGCCGCGCGGCCGGAAAACTCAATACCGAAAACTCAGTAACAGGGCGCCCTGACGCGGCGGTAGCCGACAAAATCGCCCCAGGCGTCATAGACAGGCTGATTCACGACGCAGCCGCCGCTCGTCGCCGCACCAACAGCCGCCGCGCCGAGGGCGGCGCCGGCAAGGCCCGCGCCCCAACCGCCATACCCCCAGCCGCCGCCGTAACCCCAGCCGCCGTAGCCGCCGCCCCACCCATAGCCGGGACGACGCCAACCGCCCCGCCAACCGGCGCCGCGCCAGCCGGCCCCATGCCAACCCGCCCCGCGCCAGCCGCCGCCCCGCCAGCCGCCGCCGCCGCCGCGCCAACCCGCATCCGCCGGTCCGGCGGCCACAACGCCAGCGGTGACCGTCGCTGCGACGAGACTGGCAGTGATGAGGCTATGCATTTTTTTCATCTGGATTTCCTCCGGGGCATATCTCGCGATCATGTGGTGGATATGCGGACAAATGCAACGTCGACGTGCGCGCATCGCCGACGAACTGGACGCGCTCGCCACGCCAGGCTAACCCTCGCCACGCCAGAGGACGGAGCCGCGCCACCGCGTCCCGGCCCGCCCCAATGTCGAGCCCGAACAGTATGACCCGCACGACGCCTGATCTGACTGCCTTCCGCCGGATCGTGGTCAAGGTCGGCTCATCGCTCCTCGTCGATCCGGACGAAGCCGCCGTGAAACGCGTCTGGCTGTCACGGCTGGCCGATGACATTGCGCGGCTGCACGCCGCCGGCGCGGATGTGCTGGTCGTCTCGTCCGGCGCCGTGGCGCTGGGGCGCAGCGTAGTCGGTTTTCCGCATGGCGCGCTACCGCTGGAGGACAGTCAGGCGGCGGCCGCTGTCGGGCAGATCGCCCTCGCCCGCATCTGGGCCGAGACGCTCGCAGATCGCGGACTCGTCGCAGGACAGGTCCTGGTCACTTTCGGGGATACGGAGGAGCGACGACGCTATCTCTACGCCCGCGAGTGTCTGAACCGCTTGATGTCGCTGCGCGCCGTTCCCGTCATCAACGAGAACGACACGGTCGCCACCGCCGAAATCCGCTTCGGCGACAATGACCGCCTCGCCGCCCGCGTCGCGACGATGGCGAGCGCCGATCTGCTCGTGCTGCTATCCGATGTCGACGGCCTCTACACAGCGCCGCCCGCCGCCGATCCCGAAGCCCGGCATATTCCCGTCGTGCCCCGCGTCACCGCAGACATTGAGGCCATGGCGGGAGGCGCTGCCTCCCAATATTCGCGCGGCGGCATGCGCACCAAGATCGAAGCGGCCAAGATCGCGACGACAGGGGGCGCGCATATGATCATCGCCGATGGCCGCTGCGAAGGACCGATTTCCCGCGTCGCCGATGGCGGACGCTGCACCTGGTTCCTGACGCCCTCCAATCCGGTCACGGCGCGCAAGAAATGGATCGCCGGGTCGCTTGAACCGAAAGGCGCCGCACATATCGACGCGGGCGCCGAACGGGCGCTCGCTGGCGGCAAGAGCCTGCTGCCGGCCGGCGTGACCCGGATCGAAGGATCTTTCGCGCGTGGCGACTGCATCGTTATCCGCAACCCGGAGGGCGGCGAAATAGGACGCGGACTCGTCACCTATGATGCGGTCGACGCCGCAAAGATCGCAGGCCGCTCAACCCGAGAGATCGAGACCCTGCTCGGCTATCGCGGGCCGGATGAGATCATCCACCGCGATGACATGGCGCTGTCCGCCGAATGACAAAAGTTTAACCCGACGTTTTGCCGATTGCGCTTGGCGGTGATCGGGGCCGGCGCCATATTTTTCCTGACGGACCACGGCGTCCGCCATCAGGAGAGAGATTCATGTCACCGGAAGAACGTCATCTTCTCGCCGGGCTTTTTGAACGGACCCGGATAGCGGCGGTAGCCCCGCGCGACAGGGAGGCGGAAGCGTTTATCGATCAACAGGTCAAGGACCAGCCGGCCGCGCCCTATCTGCTGGCGCAGACCGTGATCGTTCAGGAGCAGGCGCTGGAAGGCGCGAATGCGCGTATCGGCGAGCTGGAGGCCCAGGTCACGGCGCTGGAATCGCAGGCGTCCGGCGGGTTTCTCGGCGGCTTCCTCGGGGGTCGCGGCGCCGCGCGCCCGGCCCCGCAGCATCCGTCCGGCCCCTGGGGGCAAAGCCCCGGTTACGCCGCGCCGCCGCCCCCGCCTCTTCAGGGTTATACGCCGGACCCAGCTGGCGGCGGCTTCCTGAGAGGCGCGCTCGGCACGGCGGCGGCGGCCGCGGGCGGCGTGCTGCTTGCGGACAGCATCCGGAACCTGTTTTCTCATGGAGGGATGGGCGGCATGGCCAATCTCGGCATTGGTTCGGGCTAAGTCCCCGCCAGCGAGACCACCATCATCAACAACTACTATGGCGACGAGCCTGGCGGCCACGATCATCCGCAGGGCTATGACGCTGGCTATGAGACCGGCGGTCTGGACGACGGCGGGTTCAGTTCTGACGCCAGCTAC
>CAZJAY010000131.1:0-4899 GCA_964543915.1 uncultured Methylocystis sp.
AGAATACCGAACAGCGCGCCGACGTAATATTTGACAATACGCCAGACGAAGGAATTGATCGCCATCGGGATCGTTTGTTGCGGATTCTCGGATTCGCCTGCAGCGATGCCGATCATTTCAACGCCGACATAGGCGTAGATCACCATCTGCATCGAGAGCAGACAGCCGGCAAAACCATGCGGGAAAAATCCGCCATTTTCGGTGAGCCGCGAGACGCCGACCGGCGCCCATTCGCCTGGAAACCCGAAACAGATCACGAAAAGTCCGAGCGCAATCATAATCAGAATTGTCGCAACCTTGATCAATGCGAACCAGAACTCAAACTCGCCAAACACGCGCGCTGTAAACAGATTCACCGCGCCCATGATCGCAATAGCGGAAAAAGCCCAGATCCATTGACCGGAATCGGGAAACCAGAATTGCATGTAAATGCCGACGGCGGTGACTTCGGCAATCGCAATGATGGTCCAGTAGAGCCAATAACCCCAGCCGACAAGAGAACCCATGAATGGACTGACATATTGCGTCGCATAGGCGGCAAAAGAACCCGTTACGGGATGATGGATCGCCATTTCACCGAGCGCGCGCAGAATCAGAAATGTCATGCCGCCAGCGACAAGATAGGCAAGAATGATGGAAGGTCCCGCGACCTTGATCGCAGAGGCGGAACCGAGAAACAGTCCCACGCCAATTGTGGAGCCGAGCGCGAGAAGGCGCATCTGCCGAACGCCAAGACTACGTTTGAAACCCGTTTCGCTATGACCCATCTGGCGCCTCTGATCCGAGCGGTAAAAAAACCAACATGAAAAAACGTTATCCGAGGCGACAGGAGCCGGCAAGCCTTGGCGCACGTCCTGAAAAATACCGCCTGACTTGCGCTCCAGATGATCAAAACATCGAACCCGAAGGCTTATGGCAAGGTCGACAATCCATTCCAAGGGCTTAGTTAAGCGTTGTAGAGCACTCCATGGCGGAGAACATAATAATGAGGATACTTCGGCGTCTGGATGAAATTCATGTTCCGGCGCCCGCGCCTGACGAACGATTTGAAGCGACGATTTTTGACAGGAAAATCTCGTTTTCCGGCCTGAAAGCGCTTCTCGGCGCGGCGGATTACGACAAGGCCGGCGATCGCCTCGGCGGCCTCGCAGCGCACAGCGAATTCGAACGGGAAGCGGCGCGCAAAATTCTCTCTGGATTAACGCTTCAGCGTTTGTATGATTCTCCGCTGATTGACGACAATGGTTGCGTAGACGATGTCATGCGCATCAATTACGATGTTGATCAGGATGCATTCAAATCTTTTGCGCATCTCACGATCGGTGATGCGAAGAACCTGATCCTCCGGACGGATGACGCCGATGAAATCCGGCGTCTCGGCGATAGCCTGACTGGCGTCATGGCGGCGGCGATCGCCAAAATCATGGATGTTCACGAACTGGTGTTCGCGGGTCGCAAACTCGGCGTGACCGCGACGGCGCGAACGACCATTGGCGCGCCGGGCGCTCTTTCCTCGCGGCTTCAGCCCAACCACGCAACGGACGATCTCTCCGCGCTCACCCTGCTCATTTACACAGGGCTCAGCCTTGGCGCGGGCGATGCGTTGATCGGCGTCAACCCGGCGATCGACACGATCGAAAATACGACGCGGCTGCTCCGGCATATCGACGACATTCGGCGCCGCACGGGCGCGCCTACGCAGATTTGCGTACTCTCGCATATCCGGACCCAGCTCGCCTGTCTCGAAAATGGCGCGCCTGTCGAGATCATGTTCCAGAGCCTCGCGGGCACAGCGCGCACGCTCGAAGAGGAATTCGATTGCGACGTCGCGCTCCTCGATCGCGCCTGTCTCGCGATGCGGGCGCACGGCGCATTGGGAAAATCCGTCGACCGTTTCATGTATTTCGAAACCGGACAAGGAAGCGAAATCAGCTACGGCAAACATAACGGCATCGATATGACAACGGCGGAAGCGCTCTGCTACGGTCTCGCCCGCCGCTACGATCCTTTTATGGTCAATAACGTCACGGGATTTATCGGACCAGAAACGCATCGGACCAATATCGAAATGATCCTTTCCAACCTTCAGGATCATTTCATGGGAAAGCTGCTCGGTCTGCCGATGGGGATGGCGCCCTGCTACACGTTACATTCGGAGATTACGACGGAAGGACAACAAATCGCCACCGAACTTCTGACGGCCGCTGGCGCCAGTTACTTTATGGACGTCTACCTCGGCGTGGACAGAATGCTCGCCTATTTCGATACGTCAGCCCACGACGATCAGACATTACGGGAAATATACGAAAAGGAGCCGGCGCCGGAATTCCGCGACTGGGCGATCGCGCGAGGCATCTTCACGCTTGACGAAAACGGTCGCTGCCGACGCGGCCCTGATTGGGGCAATCCGCAAATTTTTTGCAGCTCCGAAGCGGAATTCGCCGCGCTACGCGATGTGTTGCCCGCCGCTTATGGCTGGGAAAACGCCGGTCCGCGTCCGGCGAACGACGTTTCGCGCGAGCTTCGACTGAACCTCGCCGTCGCGCGCGAAGCGATCTACGCCGAGTTGCGACCCGAACGGCTCGGCGATATCGCGTTCCGGCGCGTCAAAACGCGCGCGTCGGATAAGGCGCAGCATCTCTCCGACCCGGAACGTGGCGGCAGCCTCTTGCCGGAGTCCTGTGCAGGTCTTGGCCCCGAGCCCTACGATGTCCAGATCGTCGTCGCCGATGGTTTGAGCGCTGAAGCCATTCATTACAACGCGCCGGAAATGCTAACTGCGCTGACCGCCGCGCTCGCGGCGAAAAAAATCGAGGTTGGCGCGCCGCTGCTTGTTTCGAACAGCCGGGTCCGTATTGGCGAGGCCGTTTGCGAAATGCTGGCGGCGAAACTTGTCGTCACGTTGATCGGCGAACGTCCGGGCGGCGACGGCGTCGCCTGCAGGAGCATGTCCGCCTATCTCGCCTATCGCGTCGGGAAGGACACGGCGAACGGGCGCGACCCGGCGCGCGGCGGCAACGCCCCGCCCCGTTATGAGTACACGGTTTTCTCGAACATCTATGAGAAGGGACTGAAGCCGGATCGCGCAGCGCGCCTCGTCGCTGACGAAGTCGAACGAATTTTGAAGCATCGCGCGGCCGGAAACCGACTCAACCAGTTGCGGGACCATACCGCGTGAAGCGCGCACGCCCGGTCAGCTTTTTTTAACCATGAATTGTTATACCGGGACCCGGAAAAGGATTGCGGCGAAAGCGCAAGACCCGAACGCGGGGACATCATGATGTTCAGGAAGATTTTAACATCAACCATTACAGGCGGCATTGTCTCCGCAACGGCGCTGACGATATTGGCCGGCGCGACAGCAGTTTGCGCGGAACCTGCGGCCAATACCGGCAAGGCATGGGTCGATCCAGGCGCCGTCGAGCGGTCGAAAACAGAGAGCGCGGCGCCCGAAGCACAGACGCCCGGCGGAGTCACGACGGAACCCGCGGTCAAGGAGAAGATCGATACCGCCGCCGAAAAAGAAAAGCTGAAGGAAATCATCCAGAAACTGGAAAAAAGCGGCGACAGGTCGACCGCGCAGGCGGAGCAGGCGATCGAGCGAAAGCAGGCGAAACGGGTGGCTCATGCGCCGCGGAAGACAGCGAGGCATGTCGCGAGGCGTCGGCCGAATCACGTCTACGCCTATGATTCGCTGCCAAACAAAAAAGACGGTCCCGCTCCGGCGCAGGCTGCGCCGCTGTATGATCCGTTCACCGGCTACGCGCAACCAATCCGGGCGGCTTATTGAACAGGGCGCGTTGAAATGCGGGCATGAGGTGGTTCCGGGACATGCAAACCTCCCGGGACCAAGACGGTTGCGCTCGGGGGCTGAACAGCTATTCGCCGGACTCGATATATTTCCGCATCAATTCGGCCTTCTGACGATCGAACTCCTCGTCATCGATCTGTCGCTGCTCGCGCTTTTTCACCAGTTCGGCCAGAGCGACGAGATGATCGTCCTCCGGCATGCTGACGGCCGGTATTCCAAGCTTCTGTCCCTTGAGAACTTGCCGGATCCTGCCTTCGATATATTGCGCCGATGCGTTATGGATATTGTCGATCTCGATGCTTTTCGTGCCTTCCTGAACGACCAGTTTCGTCATCATGCTTCCCGGCACGGCGGTGACGCCGGCGACATCCTCCATCCGGATGCTCTTCGATTTGAAGCCGAACAACAATCCGCGACAAAGCATCAGGATTCGACGATCCGTCACAAGAATCAGCCACATATCGTGATTGTAGAGCCCCTCCCCGATCGCGAGGATCTCCTCTTCGGGATAGATCGCATCCTCGACGTCGTTCAACGCGCGCGCCGCAAGCGTCAGATAACCGGAGCTTTTCCGGGTTATTTCGTCGAGCTTTTTGCGAACGTCTTCGGGCCGTGCGCTCTTGAAGTCGAATCCCATCGTTATTTTTCCTGAATTCGCAACCGCTTAGGGGAAATAGCGGGCGACCGCCGTTCCTCAACCCCGCGCGCCGGCTCCCTTTCGGTCAGGCGGGCGGCGGGCGCGGCGCCTGTGCGCGGCAAGCTACGCCCCGCCATTCGGAACCTAACCGGGAAAAACTTCGAAAGGCGACCCCTCGACCGCTGCTCCGCAGCTCTTCCGAAATAAGGCCTGTGCGGGCGCTCTAACGGGATTTGTCGCTTGTCACGGTCCCGTCGCCGATGAGATGGGCGACGACCTCTCCGTCCATCCTGACGAATTTATGAATCAGACCGAGGATCTGGAGCACAACCCCGAACATGCCGAGGATCATCCATCCAAAAAACACGAAGCCCCAATGGATTGGCGCAGAAACGAGTTCCTCCATGAACCAGAAGGAATGGCCCCATTCGTTCAGCGCGACATTAGGGAG
>CAZJAY010000132.1:0-4891 GCA_964543915.1 uncultured Methylocystis sp.
GACACTCGAAATACATGCCCGTGCTGGATAGAAATTTCTGAATCAGGTCACTAGAAGACGCCCGCGTCGAGCCCTGCGGCGGCAAGCAATCCAAGCTCCCGGCATTGGTCGATAAAATCGGCGCGCCATGCGCCGCGACAAACGAGCGGTTCCCGAAACGGGCGCCAGCGCAGACCTGTCACGATGCGCGCCACCGCCCGCGACGCGCCCTCGCCGTCATTCCCTGCGCGCACGCAGAGCGCATAGGGCGTTCCTGCTGTCCGATCGAGACAGGGGTAATAGATGCGATCAAAAAAATCCTTCAGCGCCCCGCTCATATAACCAAGGTTTTCCGGGGTCAGCAGCAGGATCGCCTCGGCGACGAGAACATCTTCGCACACGTCATCCAGCGCGGCCCGGACGCGGGTTTCCACATCGACGATCTCGCGCGCGCCGTCGAGCATGGCGTCGCGCATGGCGGCAAGATTGGGCGACGGCGCATGAGCGACGATCAACAGCCGCTTGCGTGCAGTCATCACGGACCCCCGTGCTCAAAGCATAAATAACAGCCTGGCTCTGTCTTCATGGGCGTCTGTCTCCACGCGGGCGCGGAACCGGATCATCGACCCATCGCCCAGCACTCCCCAGGCGGCGACGGCGATCCGGGAAGCTAGCGCCGCGTGGCGATCGCCTTGAGGCGGCGGAGCGCGACGTCCTGACTGTCGCGATCAATCGGAATAAAGCCGATCTCCGTCATTTTCATCTGACCTTCGCGGGAGACAAGATAGCGTAAAAATTCCACGATAATGAGATCGGTCTGGGGGTCCTGCGTCTTGAGCGCGTAGATGTAGAGGCTACGCGCCAGCGGATAATCGCCGCGCGCGACATTCTCGGCCGTCAATGATTTGCAGATCGCACCGCCTTCATTTGAAATCGACACGACACGCGCCCCTTGCGCAAGCGACCCGCCGCTAGAATACCCGATCGCGTATCGGTCGCCGGCGACAGCCCGCACGACCGCCTCGCCGCTTTCCAACGCCTTTACATCCCGGCGAAAGGCGTCGCCGTCGATCACCGAATTACGGAAAAATGAATAACTTCCTGAGTCCTCACGACGCCCAAGTCGCGAAATCGGCTTTTCCAACCACGCCGCGTCAGACACGAGCTGCCCCCAGCGCTCAACGGCGTCGCCGCCGCTGGCGATACGGTTCGCTGAAAAAATACGATCGAGATCCGGTATGGACAGGCAAGCGATCGGATTTTCCCTGTTTACATAAATCGCCAGCGCGTCAAGACCGACAACGACGCCGATCGGGGACGTCAGATACCGGCTCTCGATCGCCGCAGTTTCCTCGCGCGTTAGCGCCCGCGACAAGGAACCAAGATCGGCGGCGCCGGCCAGCAGCGCAGTTGGCGTCCGTTCTTCCCCGTTTCGTTCGACCGCAATCTCGACGCCGGGATAGATTTGCTGAAACGTATCAGCCAGAATTTCCAGTTCGCCGTTAAGTGCCCCGGAGCCGGCGACCCGAATCTTGCCGGCGAGATTCCACACCGGCTTGTATTTTTTCAACGCCTGCGCACAAGCCGGATTGGTAAAGCCTTGAAACGCAAAGAGCAGACAGAGGATCACCAGACAAGCGCGCGACATCCGCCCTCCAAAATCGGTATTCGACCGGCATTGCGCAATCGGAACGGTTTTGGACATCATGACGTGGGACCACCGATACGCAAGCAGCGCGACGCCCGTCACACAACTCCGGCGCGCGCTGAACAGGATCTATATATAAACATGACTGATTACGCAGACGTTACGAAAGAAGAAATCTTCTAGATTACAGGCATTTACCAAGCTTGAGCCATAGCTTATAGTGCCACGTTAAGTATAAACAAGGATAATTATGTTTTGCATTATGACGAAAGAGCGCCGATGTTGCCGGTGAGGCGTGAGCGCCGACCTCCTCCCGCTCCCCTTCAGCCCATCGCCTTTGGCGAAAAAACATCTTCCTACACGACAAACCCGATTGCCGCGGCCGAAGACAGCGCGCGCTTATTGCCCTGCCTGCGCGCCTACGAGCCCACAGGCGACAAGAAAAGCTTTGCGCTCCGTTCGGCTGACGTTCGGATTGGCGATCTGACGCTCGTTGCAAACGCCGCATCGGAAATGATTACGAGAGCCGATGGCGGAGAGGGCCTCGTGTTTATGTTCTCGCTTGCGGGAAACTGCACGATCGCCGATGGCTGCGGCGTCCACGAACTCCGCGCCTATGATAACGCGCTTCTCGTGCATAACAGCGGTCGTCGCGAGACGCGCGCCGAAAATCGCTCGCTCGTCGTCGCGAAGCTGGACGCGCAACGTCTCAACCATACGATCACAACCATGGCTGGCAGCGACGCGCACCGCGGCGGCCGCAGCTATGTGAACGTCAATCGGAATTTTCCCACCCGCAAGCTCGCGCTACGACACGGCGACTTTGATTTTTCCATACTCCTTCGCCGCACCTTCGACCTCATCGACAGCGTTCATGACAATCAACGTTTCCTCGAAGCGCTGAATCTCGACGAGATGATCTATCGCAATATCGCAGCGCTCCTTGAGCCTCGGCTTGTGCTCGGCGACTCCCGGATCGCGGATCGTTCGCATGAATCCAACGGTCGCGCGACGGAACTTGTTTGCGATGCGATTCGCAGCTTCCGTGGTCGCATGCTCACATTTACGGAGTTTGAAACTTTATCGGGACTTTCGCGTCGCGCGCTTCAGTACGCGTTCCGTAAACGCTTCGAAATGTCGCCGATGGAATGGCAAAAACACCAGAAACTTGCGATCGCCAGACAAAAAATCATCGAAGGCAATATAAACGCCAATCTAACCACACTGTCCTACGATCTTGGTTTTGCAAAACCATCGAGCTTCGCGGCCTATTACCGCCGGCTCTTTGGAGAAAGGCCAAGCGAGACGCGCCAGCGAGTGCGTCTCTAGCTTGTGTTTTTTCGGAAGCTCTTGCGCCAATCGGGTCAAATTTGCGCGAATCCGGTATCAGCGCATAAGAGTTTTCGTTAGTTGAAAGTGAAATTGTTCCGGCGGCAAAGCCGCTTGTCGTTCGGAACGTCGGCCCCGGAGGAATCCGGAAAAAATAATGATACACGGGCCCACCGGAGGACACCAGGCCTTCGTCGGGACCCAAACGCGGCGGGCGCAGAAAAAGGCATCTTCTGCCATTTTCTCGCGACAGGAAAAACTGAAGCGGGCGTGACGTCCCGAACCATTTTCCGCCCGAACTTGCATGATGATTCAAAGCAACGGGCGTCCGATCTCCGTCACCGGCGGTGGTTTTGGCGCGTGGTCAGCCTATCGGCAATCAGGTGAAGAAAGGTTCCATGTCATGACAGCGCCCATGAAACGCGGCCGCATCGCGCTCGCGACAGCTTTCCCGGAACAATTCGCGCCCGGACATAGCGGGACACACGGCGGTCCGGAGGTCTTCGAACCCGTCACGCGGCCGGCTCCCGAAGCGCAATACCCGCGCGCTGCGCAATTCGATTTTCGGGTCGAGGACGATCTGGTCAATCGCGTGGCGCGCAAAGGAGAGTTTCTTCGCTGCGTCGATCTCCACCTCTCGGAGATTGAGGTCTCGGACGGCGATCTCGTCGTGATCGCCTGTCGCGATAGCGGTAAAACACGCCTCCTCGCGCGCCGCATGCATCGTCTTGCGGATCGAACGATCTTTTCGCACGACAGCGTTGAAGAGCGGTACGCTACAGGACCGATTGTGGCGTCGTCGACTGACAGGCGGGACGCGCCGATCAGGGTCGTCGCAAAAGCGCTTTATGCGTGGTGTCGCATTGCCGACTAGGTCCTCAGGCGCGCGGGTTCACCACCAACGCCATCCGGGATCCGGTGCGCCGTAGGCTCCGCTGTTGTTACAGATATTTTTCCATTGCCGCCGCCAGCCCTCGCGTGTCCAGTAACGACGCAGACGATAGCAATTCTCAAAATTGCCGCCGCCATAATAAGGGTTGATATAGCCGAACTCCACCGCCGCGCCCCCGGACGCGGCGGCGCATGTGGCGATGAGAACGCAGACCGATAGTCGAAAAAAACGCCGCATCGCGAGGCGAGCCTCCCTTTCAAGACCCGAAAACCTGACGATTATGCAAAAAAATGTGGCCTGCTCGCAACAGGTCCCGAAAAACGTATGGCTGCCTCGCTGCTTGCCTTTTTTTGGCGCAGGTCTCCGACCATTGTTGCTCCAGCGGACGTTGGCGCCAGCGTATGCGCAAAATTGCGTCGGCGCGGCGACCATCGACCATCATCATTGAAGAACCGGAACGAGAGAAAAAGCCATGCGGAAATTCATCATCGTCGCCGCATTGCTGGCCGCAGCGCCGGCCGCGGCCGCACCGGCCCATGTCGTTGGCAAGGCGTCCTTTTACGAATTGCGTGGCCGCACGGCGAGCGGGGCCCGCGTCGGCCTGTTCACGGCCGCGCATCGCTCGCTTGCCTTCGGAACGAAAGTGAGGGTTACAAATCTCGCCAATAACCGCTCGGTCGTGGTGGTTATCAATGATCGCGGTCCCTTTACGGGCGGACGCGTGATCGACGTTTCCGGCCACGCGGCGGACGCACTCGGATTCCGCAACGCAGGCGTAGCGATTGTGAAAGTTGAGCCGACCGAGACCCAGGGGCCAGAGACGCCCCCTGCCCCCGCGTCTCAGTAACGCCACCACAGCGCCGCGAACCCGCCCCGCTCGGACGGCGCATTTACGCCCGCAAGCACGCCGCTCGCGCCAATCTGCACGGCGATGCGCGGGGTCATCTCATAGACCGCACTGGCCTGAAACCGTTGCATCCCGACAGAGCCTGCCGTTCCACCACGGGGCGTGAAAGCGGAAAAACTTTGCGCCATCGCCATTA
>CAZJAY010000133.1:0-4832 GCA_964543915.1 uncultured Methylocystis sp.
ACCCTCCCGGCCCACCGGCGAATTGATGGGTTGAATGTACCCGTCCACCGTTATGAAAGCGTTTGCGTCGCGAGATAGGCGTCGCCGTCGCGCGGGGCGAAAATCTGCCGCTGCTATTCGTTTTTGCCGGTCAAAAAAAACGTCTCGATTGCGCCGCGGCCTTTCAGAAGGATGGGCCCGCGCGATTCGAATATGAAATCTTTCGATAGATGCTCGTAGGTCGTGCGCGACACATGGATGCGACCCGGCAGACTATTGGACTCGAGCCGGCTGGCGATGTTCACCGCATCGCCCCAGATGTCATAAATAAATTTATGCGCGCCGATAACGCCTGCAATAACCTCGCCCGAATTAATGCCGATCCGGATCTCCAGTGGCGACGGCAGCGAGTCATTCATCGTTTGCAGCGTCTCTGTCATCGCCAGCGCCATATCCGCCACCGCCCGCGCATGATCGTCGCGTGGGCCGAACAGGCCGCAAGCGACCATATAGGCGTCGCCTATTGTTTTGATTTTTTCCACGCCGAGACTCAACGCCAGCGCGTCGAAAGCGGAGAAAACGCGTCCCAGTGCGCCGACAAGCTCCTGCGCCGGCAGGCGCGCGGAAAGCTCGGTGAAGCCGACAAAATCGGAGAATAGAATTGTGACGTTGGTGAGGTGATCCGCAATGACCGGTTCGCCGCCTTTGAGACGCGCGACAATCGGCGCGGGAAGAATATTCAGCAGAAGTTGCTCGGAGCGTTCCTTTTCCGCGTGCAAGGCGGCGAGCGCCTCCTGTTCGCGGTCGCGCAATCGCTTCTTCTCCAACGACGAACCAATACGCGCGCGTAGCAGCACCGGATCGAACGGCTTGGCGAGATAATCCTCCGCGCCGGCTTCGATGCATCTGACGATCGAATCGATCTCGTTAAGCGCCGAGATCATGATCACCGGAATATCGCGCCGCGCGGGATCGGCCTTCAGCGTGCGCAGCACATCGAAGCCGTTGACATCGGGCATTAGCAAGTCGAGCAAAATGAGATCAACCGGCGTTTCCCTTGTCATCGTCAGCGCCTGCGCGCCGCCGCCCGCCAGCAGGACCGCGTGACCTTGCCGTTCGAGACGTCGCTTGAGCAATTCGCGGTTCGAGGCGTTATCGTCGACAACAAGGATACGACTCGGCAAGGCCGCTGCGTCATCGGCCTTGCCCTGCGCAATGGGCTGCACAGACGCGACGAGGCCATAAGCGATCATTGTCGAGTCGGCCGTGACGTCTTCGCCCGAAGGCGCAACTGCGTCGGAGGCGGCGTCGCCCGGATGCGAGAACATGACGACATTGTCGATCCGCGCGAGCAGGCGGGACGCCTCCATCAGAAGACGATCGAGATCAGGAAGCAGGCTATGCGCTTCGTCCTCGTCGGCGGCGTCCTCGCGCAGCATTTCGCCATAGCCTTTGATCGCGTTGATGGGCGTGCGAAGATCGTGGCGTAATCGACGGCGGTAATCCTCCGCTTCCTCTCCCGGCGCCCGCGCCGGCGCCCGGGCGGGACGGACCAGCGACGCTATGAGAGCGCCTAACGCCCGCCCGGCCTTGTTGATCTTTTCGAGATCGTCGCGCAATTGCGCGCCGCCAATTTTACTGGCCTCTTCGAGCAGGATTTCCGCGTAGCCGGCGATCGCTTCAGCGGGTGCGCTGAGTTCCTGCTGAATATAGGCGAAAAGCGCGCGATCGCTCCTCTCGACCGGCGGCTCGTCGGGCGCGCCCATTCAGGAGCCGCCAGGAAGGAGCGCCGTGATCTTGCCCAGCAGGCGCGTAATCTCGACAGGCTTGGTGTCATAGTCGTCACAGCCTGCCTCAATCGCTTTTTCGCGGTCGCCCGCCATCGCATGGGCCGTGAGCGCGATCACCGGAATGCCGCCTGTGGCCGCGTTCTGCTTGATTTGGCGGGTCGCCTCCCAGCCGTCGATCACCGGCAGACTCATATCCATCAAAATCAGATCGGGCGCCTCGGCCGTCGCCATATCGACGCCCTGCTGTCCGTCAGTTGCGATCACGACGTCATAGCCGTTGCGCTTGAGCCGCCGGGACAGCATGTCCCTGTTCATTTCATTGTCTTCGACAAGCAGTATCCTGACCACCCGTGTTATCTCCATAGCTAATGCGTGCGCACGACGTCGTCGGCATCGGACTTCAGGCTCTGACGCATAATCGTAACGAGTTCGTCGAGATAATCGCCATCCTTGGTTATGATTTCGGCATGCAGCTCCCGAAGCCGCTGCAAATCATCCTCGCTGAGATCCTTCGCCGTAACGATAACGACCGGCAGATGATCATAGGCCCGTCGCCGGCGTAATTCGCCAAGGAATCCAAAGCCGTCGAGATTGGGCATCATGAGATCGAGCAGGATCAGGTCAGGAGGCGTATGCGCATCGAGCCAATCGAGTCCTTCGCGTCCGTTCGTAGCCGTTGCGGCCCGGTAGCCGGCTCCTGCGACCAGCCGGGTCAAAAGTTCGCGCGTCGCTGCGTCGTCCTCGATCACGAGCACGGAATTTTCCGCGGAGCCGCCACAATATTGGGCCATCAGCGCAGAGAGACGCTGACGATCGATCGGTTTCGTGAGTAACTCGGCCGCGCCGAGCGGAATGGCCAGCGCGCGCTCGTTGAGAATCGTCACCATGATGACCGGAATATCGCGCAACGCCGCGTCCTCTTTCAGCTGACGCAACACGCTCCAGCCGTCGAGCTGCGGCATCATGACGTCGAGCGTAATCGCCTTTGGTCGATGCTGCCGCGCCAGCGCGAGCGCTTCAAGCCCGTGCCGTGCGGCGATGACGCGGTACCCCTTGCTCTCAAGTGTGCGCGTCAGCAGATCCCGCGCCGTTGCGTCGTCATCGACGACAAGGATGGTCGCCTGTGAATCGGAAAGCGTTGTCTCCGCCGGTTTTTTCTTTGTCGTAGCGTCCGGCAGATCGGGAAGGCGAATTGTGAAGGTCGATCCGGCGCCGGGCGTGCTCTCGACGGCGATATCGCCGCCAAGGGCCGTGCAGAAATGCCGCGTGATGGTGAGTCCGAGTCCGGTGCCGCCGAAACGCTTCGTGGTTGAGGCGTCGGCCTGGGTGAAGGCCTCGAACAGGCGGCCAAGCTGCTCCTCCGTCATGCCGAGGCCGGTGTCGGAAACGGAAAAAACAACGTCGCTTTCCCCTTCGCGCCGAATGGTCAGCGTCACGCTTCCGTCGCTCGTGAACTTGTTGGCGTTACTCAGCAGATTGAGCAGACATTGCTTGACCTTGGTTTCGTCCGAACGAAAGGAGCCTACATCATCTGCCATGACAAGTCTGAGTTCGTTTCCGGTCCGGTCAGCGAGCGGTTGAACAATGGCGATCACTTCAGAGACAAGCGGCGCGATCTCTACTTTCTCGACAAAGACCTCCATCTTGCCTGCCTCGATCTTTGAGAGATCGAGAATGTCATTGATGAGGCCGAGCAAATGACGGCCGGCGCCCTCGATTTTCTTCAAATCCTCGACGGGTTCTTCGTCGCCCTTGTCGATGGCGTCTTCCTGCAACATCTCGCTGTAGCCGATGATGGCGTTGAGCGGCGTGCGCAGCTCATGACTCATATTTGCGAGGAAAGCGCTTTTTGTCTTGTTCGCCTCCTCCGCCGCAACGCGTGCGATCGACAGTTCCTCGTTGGCCAACTGCAATTCGCGGGTGCGGGCGCGGATCTTGTCTTCCATGGAACCGTAGAGTTAGCGCAATTCGCAAGTCATGGAGCGAATCGCTGTCAAAAGATGTCCGGTTTCATCATGGCTGCGGATCTCGAAATGCGCGTCGAGATCCCCCGCTGCGACTTTTTCGGCGACATTGACCGCCGTGCGGATCGGGCGCGTAATCGTACGGGCGACGGCCAGCGCGAGTGCAATAATCGGCGGTATCATGAAGATTAGAAGCCACAGCGTCGCGTCCCGCTGCGCGCGCGTAAGCGCAAAAGCCTCCGAGGTGCGCTGTTGCACCACCATGCCCCAACGGAACGAGGGCACATAGGTCCATGAGGCGACGACGGGCCGGTTATCGAGAGCGGCCAAAAGCCCCGAGCCATGCACACCCTCGAGCGCGCGCGCCAACGCGGGAAATGCGCCGCGTTCAAGGGTCGTGCGGATGCTGAAGGGCTTCGAGGCGTCATTACGCAGCGGGTTGACGATGACCATCTGGTCTTTGTCCAGCCGCGCCGCAACTAACACCTCGCCGGTCTCGCCAAGCCCGGTGTAATCGTTGACGACGCTGAAAAGTTCCTGATTGTCGAGCGCGAAAACGATGACCGCGATAACAACGCCATGATCAAGAATGGGACCCGCAATGAACGCGGCCGGCTCGTTGCGTCCCGGGTATATCTGGAAAGCCGAGATTTCCGCCTGCAACAAGGTGCGGGCGCGATCAATGGTATCGGCGATCTGCGTATCCTTCAGGGGGCCAGTAAGCAGATTGCCCTCGAAGACGGAGGCGCCGGACTGCGAATAGACTATTTCGCCATCCGGTGAAACAAGCGCGCAATCGACATAGTAGAAGGCGTCGGCCAGCCTTTCCAGCGTCGGCGCGTGTCGGCCCAAAGCCTCGCGATAGGCCTGCGACGACTTTCCATCCGTGCGCGTGGCCTGCGACAAATCGAGGGCGGCTGTCGCAACCGCCGGGTTATACATCAGCGCCTGCACGCTCCTGAATTTGTTGAGCGTCAGATTCTCAAGCTGCTCGACCTTCTTCTTCGCAACCACCTGCAAAGAAGTCTGGATCGCCTCCTCAAGCGATGCGCGCGAAATATCGTAGGTTCGCCATGCGAGCAGACCGCAGGAGACGATG
>CAZJAY010000134.1:0-4813 GCA_964543915.1 uncultured Methylocystis sp.
GCGCGATCTCGTCGTTATGTCCTGGAATTTTCATGCCGCCGCCCTTCGGTCTGTCGGCGTGGGTGAGGGCGAAGGCTTTGTCCGTTTGCCGCCGCGTGAGGCCAGCTGCCTTCGCTGGAAAGGGCTGGGCAAAACCGACGAGGATATCGGTCGCATCCTGGGCATCAGCCCGCATACGGTCCGCTTTCATCTCGAATCATCGCGTTCCCGACTGAACACCGCGAATACGATGCACACGGTCGCCAAGGCGATTTCCCTCGGGCTGATCAATCTGTCCTACGAGCCGCCGCACCTGCTCCAGCGCCAGACCGAGGCAGGAAGCCCCTGATTCCGCGGAGCTAACAAAGCTTAACAGAGTGTTTACAGTCCCGCATCGTAAATGCGATGCGGGACTGTAAACATGATTAGAGTAATGCCGGGTGAATGGCGCGATCGGTATCCCCGGCTGATCGACGAAATGCACAAACTGCGCAGAAATGTCTTCCACGAGCGTCTCGGCTGGACCGTGTCGGTGATCAACCGTTGGGAGATCGAAGGCTTCGACGCTTTGGATCCATTGTATCTTGTGGCGCTCGATGAAAATGGGAAACGTGATCGGCGGCCTGAGGTTGTTGCCAACAACCGGGATTAACATGCTGAATGACACTTTTCGTGAGCTTCTGCCGGATGGCGAACGGTCTGGCAGTCCTTTGATCCGGGAGTCGAGCCGCTTCACGGTGCGAATTACCGGCGAGAATTCGATTGACAGAAATGTGGTGAGCAAGGCGACGGCGGAGCTGATCACGGCGATGAACGAAGTCGGAAAAGCCGCCGCGCTCACGCATATCGTGACGGTTATTGATCGCGGAATGCATCGGATGTTGGGCCGGATGGGTTGGGCCGGCGAACCTCTTGGCCCACCGTGCGTGATCGGCGGCGTCGAGACCTACGCCGTCCTTTACGAACTGGGCCCGGAGCTTGACGCACGTTTTTACGCGCGCACGGGGCGGCCTGATCTGGTCATGGAGCCGAAGGTCATTGAGTCCCTGCGCATGCGCATCGCCTCGTAAAGCGCAGCCACCGCTGTGATCTTTTCTCGCTCCCGGCGTGGAAAGGAAAAGGCGGACTGTGGACCGAAGCGAAACGATCGGAGGATCGATGATCAGGATGATGACCGAAGAGAACGCGGAAGCGCTCGATGCGCAAATCGCGCGCTCATATCGGCGACGACTGATGCGCGAACTTAGGTTCGCGCAAAAGAACGATGTCCTTCTCGTGGCCCGTAGGCCCATCGGCTCGCGGGGAGCCACGATCTTGAGGGACGGCGATCAAGCCTGGCGCGCGCGTCTTGCGGGAGATGTCACGACGGCCGGTTCCGCAGGATAATCGCGCCTGAAAAAATAAAAAAACGCGCGTCCGAAGGGGCGCGCGTTTGCTCAGACTCCTGCCTGGAACCGGTCAGGCTCAGCTGTTCGCGAGCGCCGTAATCGCGAGGGTGACGGCTGCGGAAGCTGCAAAAATCGAAAGAATGGCCGTTACTGCATTCATGGGTTTTCTCCCCAGGCCCGTCCGGATGACAGTCCGGTCTGATTCCAAAACGGTGGTGGGCGCGCCCCGATCTGGATTTTTACTTCCTCCGATGCTCGTCGAACGTGTGAAAATTACAAGGGAAAAGCATCCTGCAATGCACTCGATATGGTTCAGAGACGACGCGCGCGCCTCGCATGCGTGAGCCAGACGGCGAGTTAAATCAGCATTTAATGAAGATTGGTCGCAGTGCAACGACGATCCTGCCGCAATTCCGCCAGAAATCCGCCGACGCGGACGGGACAGTCAGGATATGGAAAGAAGTTTCGCGCGCAGATCGCCGATTTCGCTCTCTGCGCGCATTTGTTCGGTGACGTCGAATTGCACGCCGAGGAAGTAGAGTAGGCGACCATCGGCGTCGAACAGGGGCGTGATATTGAGCCGATTCTGGAACAGCGCGCCGTTCTTTCGATAGTTGCGTAGTGTCACCTCGATGGGAACGCGTTTGACGATCGCCTCGCGCAAGCGCTTGATCGGTTCCTGCTCGCGGTCCTTTCCCTGAAGGAAGCGACAGTTGCGGCCAATGATTTCCCCGGCCTCGTAACCCGTGATCTCCTGAAACCGACTGTTCGCGTAAACGATGGGCGAATCCTCAAGATCGGGATCCGTGAGCGTCACGCCGTTGACGCAGGTGTCGAGGATTTTGGTCAGGATTTCAGGGATGATTTCGGTTTCCTTGCGCAGCGAAAACATCTGCGCCTTGTCCTCGCTGCGCGCGCGCGCCCAGATGCGATAGGCGCTGGGCGCCATGCCGGCGAAACGACGGAAGGCGCGCCGGAAGCTCGCCTCGTCGATGAAGCCTGCGCTCGCAGCCAGTTCCTTGACAGGCTTGCCGCTGGTTTCGAGCAGCATCCGCGCCGTTTCAACCCGGATTCGGTCGATGAAGGTTTTTGGGGATTCGCCGCACGCCTGTTTGAGTTTGCGGTGCAGCGTGCGTTCGGAAGTCGAAAGCGCGCTCGCGAGATCCTGCGCGTTGAACGCTGCGTCCGCCTGACGCACGACGCGTTCCGCTTCCGCGAGAAAACCATCGACGCCGCTAGTCGGCGATGTAGCGCCAAAGGGCGTCGCGCGTCCGCCGCTCTTCGCCGGCGACGGTTCGCCGAGGGTGAAATCCGCGGCGATTCGGCCGGCTTCGGAACCGCACAGCGCACGCACAACATGCAGCGCTACATCAATCCATGAGAGCGGGCCCGCGCCCGTCGCGACGCGACGATCCTCGATCAGCCGCGCGCCGCGCGCCGCGTCCGCACGCGGATAGCGGTTCAGAAGCTCCTCGTGATGCCACCAGCTCGTCGTGCAGCGGCGGCCGTCGAGGAGTCCGGCTTCGCCGAGGAGGAAAACGCCGGATCCACAGCCGCCAATCAGGGCTCCACGCGCATGATGTCGGCGCAACCAGGCGGCGACAGGCGCCAATGGCGACATGTCCGGAGTTTTCCCGGAAGCATCGGGCGCGAAGCATGGCACGATGATCGCATCGCAGGCGGTGATTTCTTCGAGGCTGGTTTCAACCTCAATGCTCAAGCCGGAATTGGTGCGGAACGGACCGCCGGTCGGACTCGCAGAAACAAGGCTGAATTCGCCTTCCGGGTCTGATGCGCCAAGCGCAAGCGCTGGCGCGATCGCGCTGGCGATGGCCCGCTGGGCGAGCGAAAGCATGTCGATCAGGCCAAGAAACGCCGACCCCAGACAACCGTCCAGGCCGACAACAACGATCTTGTGCATTCTTCCCCGACTTTGGCGAATTATCGCGCCAGTTTGGCTATTGCGCCCCCCTGACCTACATTAGTCCTTCTAACAAGTTGGACAAGGTGGGACTCCTGTCCCTGACCAAAGGCGAAGGTACGAAGAGTTTCTGCTCCACAGGAGCGGTTTTCTTCGAGGAGGTGGAAATGAAGGCGAATTGGAAAAAATATTTGCCATGGCTCGCGTTTGTTGGCGTGGCCGCTGTGCTGCTGGCGATGTTCCAGCATCAGCAGACGCGGACGCCCGCGCGGGAAATCAGCTTCAGTGAGCTGCTTGTCCAGATTGACGAAGGCCGCGTCCACGACGTGACCATCGCAGGAAATGAGATTTCGGGTCATTTCAACGACAACCGCTCGTTCCAGACCTATGCGCCGAGCGATCCCACGCTTGTCCAGAAGCTTGAGTCGAAAAAGGTCCAGATCAGCGCGCGGCCTTCGGGCGATAATCCCGGGTGGCTTTCCACCTTGCTGATCAACGGTCTCCCGCTTCTGCTTTTCATCGGCGTCTGGATTTACATGGCGCGTCAGATGCAGGGCGGAGCCGGTGGTCGGGCGATGGGCTTTGGCAAATCGAAGGCGAAGCTGCTGACCGAAGCGCACGGCCGCGTCACGTTCGAAGATGTCGCCGGCGTCGACGAGGCGAAAGAGGATCTTCAGGAAATCGTCGAATTCCTGCGCGATCCGCAGAAGTTCCAGCGTCTGGGCGGCCGTATCCCGCGCGGCGTGCTGCTGGTTGGCCCGCCCGGCACCGGTAAAACCCTGCTGGCGCGCGCCATCGCCGGCGAGGCGGGCGTCCCTTTCTTCTCGATCTCGGGTTCCGACTTCGTTGAGATGTTCGTGGGCGTGGGCGCGTCGCGCGTGCGCGACATGTTCGAACAGGCGAAGAAAAATGCGCCCTGCATTATTTTCGTCGACGAAATCGACGCGGTCGGCCGCCATCGCGGCGCGGGGCTGGGCGGCGGCAACGACGAGCGCGAACAGACGCTCAACCAGCTGCTCGTCGAGATGGACGGCTTCGAGGCGAATGAGGGGATCATCATGATCGCCGCGACGAACCGGGCCGACGTTCTGGATCCGGCGCTGATGCGTCCGGGCCGTTTTGACCGTCAGATCCAGGTTCCGAACCCCGATTTCATTGGTCGCGAGAAGATCCTGAAGGTTCACGTTCGCAAGGTGCCGCTGGCGCCGGATGTGGATCTGAAGGTGATTGCGCGCGGCACGCCGGGCTTTTCGGGCGCCGATCTCATGAACCTCGTCAATGAGGCGGCGCTGCTTGCGGCGCGTCGGTCGAAGCGGATCGTGACGGGTCAGGAGTTTGAAGACGCGCGCGACAAGATCATGATGGGCGCGGAACGCCGCACGCTGATGATGACCGATGAGGAAAAGCGCCTCACGGCCTATCATGAGGGCGGCCATGCGCTCGTGCAAATGACAATGCCCGGTGCGATGCCGATCCATAAGGCGACGATCATCCCGCGCGGTCGCGCGCTGGGCATGGTGCAGGG
>CAZJAY010000135.1:0-4804 GCA_964543915.1 uncultured Methylocystis sp.
ATGCGGGGCGATGTCGGTGGATTTGGCGTCGGGAGCAATTTCAGCTGGCAGACCTATGGCGGATGGAGCCATGATTTTGCGTTTCAGGGCGCGAAATTCGCCTGGCTCATCGGCTACAGGGCGCTTTCCGTCGATGTGACAAAATGGATAAACGGTCGCGAGAACGGGATTGACCAAATTATTCACGGTCCGGTCACAGGCGTGAGTTTTTCGTTCTGAGGCGCAAAGTCCCACTCGTGCCGCGGAATTTTCAGGCGCCGGTTACATCGCGCGTGCCAAAGGCCACAATCCAGGCTATGGAACGACGGTTGGAACTGTCTCCGGGCAAAGGTTCGAGGTGTCCAAGATGAAGCGTTCGTTTTTCCTGATCGCCGCATTTTTACTTGCAGCGATATCGGCGGCCGGAAGCGCGCGGGCCGAAACAACCAGAAAACCCAATATTCTCGTTATCTGGGGGGATGATATCGGGCAGTTCAACGTCAGCGCCTATAATCGCGGGATGATGGGATATCGCACGCCGAATATTGACAGTATCGCCCAGCAGGGCGCCCTTTTCACGGATTGGTATGGTCAGCAAAGCTGCACGGCAGGACGGGCGGCGTTTATTACCGGACAATCGCCAATTCGTACAGGCCTTACCAAGGTCGGCTTGCCCGGCGCCTCCGAGGGCATGAGAAAGGAAGATCCAACGATCGCGGGCATGCTGAAGCCGCTCGGCTATGTCACCGGTCAGTTTGGCAAGAACCACCTCGGCGATCGTGACGACATGCTGCCGACAAATCATGGCTTCGACGAATTCTTCGGCAATCTTTATCATCTGAACGCCGAAGAAGAGCCGGAGAACCCGGACTATCCGAAGAATGAGGAATTCAAAAAGCGCTTTGGACCGCGTGGCGTCATCCACAGTTTCGCAGACGGCAAAATGGAGGACACAGGTCCGCTGAACAGAAAGCGCATGGAGACGATCGACGAAGAGACGACGAAAGCCACGCTCGCTTTCATGGATAAAGCCGTGAAGCAGGATAAACCATTCTTTATTTGGTATAATTCGACCCGGATGCATATTTTTACGCATCTCAAGCCCGCCTCCGACGGAAAAACCGGTCTCGGCGTTTACGCCGATGGCATGGTCGAGCATGACGGGATGGTTGGCGAGCTCCTCACGCGTCTAAAAGAGCTTGGCGTTGAGGACAACACCATCGTCATTTACACGACCGATAATGGCGCCGAGACCTTCACCTGGCCCGACGGCGGCACAACAATGTTCCGCGGCGAAAAGAATACAAACTGGGAGGGCGCCTATCGCGTTCCCTTCGTGATGCGTTGGCCGGGGGTGCTCAAGGCCGGCACGGTCATCAACGAGATTGGCGCGCATGAAGATCTGGCGACGACCTTGCTCGCAGCGGCCGGCGATCCGGAAATCCGCAAGGAGCTCCTCGCGGGCAAACGTCTCAACGGCCGCAATTACAAGGTGCATCTCGACGGCTATAATCTGGCGCCGGCTCTGAAAGGCGAAGGGTCATGGCCGCGTCAGGAATTTATTTACTGGACGGATGACGGTTCGGTCGCCGCCCTTCGTTACGGCCCCTGGAAAGTTACGTTTCTTGCCCAGAACGCGAAAGGTCTCAAAGTCTGGCAGGAGCCTTTCGTGCCCTTGCGTGCGCCTTTGCTGACCAATCTGAGAATGGATCCTTTCGAGCGGGCCGAAGAAGAGAACGCGATGGGCTATCAACGCTGGTATGTCGATCGCATGTTCGCGATTGCGCCGGCGGCGGGCTATGTCGGCCAGTGGCTGCAAAGCTTTCGGGAGTTTCCGCCACGTCAGAAGCCCGGCAGCTTTAATCTGGATCGCGTCATGGAGGCGGTGACGCAACCAAAGAATAACTAGCTGTCATCACGACGGGATCGCCCGCGATGCGCGCGGTCCCGTCGCCGTTTGTTTTGCGCGCGCCAGCCGAGGCGATCATTCATATGTTGATCAAGCAAGCCTATCTGATCTTCGCTTTCTTTGTCGTGTCTGTCATCGCGCTGCTCTACGGGATCTCGCCCGACTGGTTCGCGCGCTATTTTCTGGATATCAAAGAGCTCGACGCCAATCTTGCGCACATCCTGCGCGCAATGATGGGGCTTTACGTCGCGCTCGGTCTGTTCTGGCTCTACGCCGCCTTCAGTCCCCGCTATCGCAACGCCGCGACACTCATGACCGTCATCTTCTGTGCGGGACTTGTTTCTGGCCGACTTGTCAGCCTTGCCGTAGATGGGCGGCCGGCGCCGCTTCTCCTTCTGTATGTCGGGATGGAGTTCGCGTTTGTGCCGGTTGGCCTTTGGGTTTTCAGGCGGCCAGACTGAGCGCAGCCTGCGTGTGGCGGATTTTATTCAACCGGCCTGATCGCACGCCGGGCGCTGGCTGACGTGGTCGGCATCGGCAAAGACCGAAAGCGCCTCACGCCGGGGATCCGGGCCTGACGTCGTAGTCAAGGCCATCGACTTACATGAACGCCGCAGCGATTTGGATATCCATTCATCTTCGTTCGGGCGATCAGGCGCGGGCGCGGCGCCGCCGTTTGCGGGCGCCCCCAACGTTGCTGTCGCATTCAGGCGTCTGCCCGCCGGGGGCCGGCGCATTTTCATCGAGGCGCAGGTATCTGACGCCAAGGAAAAAGAGGATTTGGGCGCCCTCCGCCTCCGGCGTTGCGGCCCGTTTCGCGCGCGTCTCGCGCGGCTGAAAGGCGATGATCTGTCCCATGGCGACGGCCCTGTCATTCATTCCCGGATTGCAAACGAATCTTGATTTCTGAATTAGGGCGCGGCGAGGGTTAATGTTCCGTCAACACCCTCGCGCTAGAGTCTTTCCAGCGTTGCGTTCCGTTGTGTGAGTGTCCATGCCCATGTCCGCCACGAGTCCGTCCGGGCGTTCAGACGATCGTCGTCGCGACGCGTCCCTGCTGGAGACGATTGTCGCGCAATTTGTCGCCCGGGAAGCCCATCCCGCGCCAGATATCAGGCAGTTCGAAGAGCTGGCGCTCGGTCTGATCGACAGGGTTGAAGCGGCGGCCGCGCTACGTCTCACCACCCCGCTCTGTGGCCATCCGGACACACCGCCGGGAATTCTGTCGCGCCGTCGCGAACTCGCGGGCGGACGCGGAAAAAGCGAACCCGAAACGAACGCGTCGGAACCGCCGCCCTGGCGTGACGCCGTCGCCTCCCGACTGAGCGCGCGGGATCTATCTATCCTGCGCGAACGCGCGGCGGATCTCACCGTCTATTTAGACCCCGCAGCCTGCGCTGCCCTTGTCCGGGCGGCGCGCGATGATCGCGCGCTGGCGCGAATCCTGCTGGATCGCGACGATCTCGACATCGATCCCGCGCCGCTGATACTCGCCGCCACACGGCTCGAGCGCCTCGCCATCGTGCTGGAGGCCTGCCGCGCTGCGGTTGTCGGCGGATGCGGTGCGGCGATACCGGCCGCCCCGTCCTTCGTAGCCCGTTTTGAACGCGCGGCGATCAATCGTGATCGCGCGGCGATGGCGGCGATGGTCGCCGATGCGCTGGAATGCAACCCCGTCCGGGCGCGGGATATCGTGGACGATCGCTCGGGAGAAGCCCTGGCGCTCCTGCTTGTGACGCTCGGTTTCGACGTCGCGAGCGGGGCGCGGATTTTCCTGTGTTCGGATCGCGCAATTTCCCACAACGCCCAGCGGGTTCAGAAGCTGATGGCGCTGATGCGGGCGACGCCGCAGGCCGCCGCCGCCGCTGTGGTCGCCGCGATTACCGGCGAGACGCGCCACAGCGTCGCAATGCCGCGCCGCACCCCGGCGCGCGACGAAAGCAGACCACAGCCGCGTCGCGTTCGGGGGCCTGGCGTCGCCGCCCCGACGCCGCTCAATCGTTCGGCCTGAGTTTCGTCAGGCCGCGAGATCGACGAAGCTGCGCCCCGCGCGATCCTCGATTTCAACGAGCCAGAGGTCGGGGTCGAAGGCCAGTTCCCGCTTCACGCGCGCCTCCGCCGCCATCGGCTCGATCCATTCCGCCGGATGCAGCCGCACGAAGAGACGGTCAACGCCCGTTGGCGGCGTCTCGCTCTGCGGCGCGGGGCCAAACAGGGCGGCATGTCCGTCAAGCCGATCAAGCTTCACGAAGATCGCGCCAGCCTCAGCGGCGCCGCGTCGGCGCAGCATTGCGACGGCTCCGGCCGTTTCCGCCCGGCGGATCAGCGCCGAGACAAAAAAATCGCTCCGCAACCGCATGCGTTTTCTCTCCCGGGACGCGCGCCGCGTGGGATCTATTCGCTTTCAAGTCCCGCGCGCGCGGCGAGGCGCGCGAGTAGTCTCGGGTTGATTTCGCCCTTCGCGGGCAGACCGGCGTCGCGCTCGAATTTTTCGATCGCCTTTCGCGTGGCGCCGGTCATGCGTCCGTCGGCGCGAACGACATATCCCAGCCTGAGCAGCGCACGCTGGGCGAACAACACGTCGCTTTCCGCCGGCCCCTTCTGTTTGGCGTCGCCTCCCAGCAATTGCGCAATCGGATCCTTCTTCGTATCCGCGCCCTTCTGCTTTTGCGGCCTCGGGTTATCAACGCGGACGACGGCGGCCGTCGGGGCGGGCCGCAAGGGCTCAGGGCGGGCTTTGACGGGTTCGGGCCTGGGCTGCGTGATTTCGGCGGGGCGCGTCGGCGGCGACGGCGGCGCTTCCGCGACTTGCGCGGTTGTCGCAAAAAACGGCTCTGGATGGCGGCCTTACTGAAAGTAAATCGCATTCAACGGCACGCCCACGATCGCAAGCGCACCGATCCCGAATAACAGCGC
>CAZJAY010000136.1:0-4776 GCA_964543915.1 uncultured Methylocystis sp.
ATGTCGATGCGCTGAAACATTCAGTGCAGCGCGGCTATGAAGGTTCGGCGGTCGCGATCGCCACCTCGGGCGCCCCCAATCTGTCGCCGGGCAAGAAATTCGCCCTCTTCGCCAAATGGGGCAATTTCCGCAACCAGAACGCAATCGGCGGAACCGCCATCGTCCGGGTGACCGACAATGCGGTGGTCACCGCCAGCTTCGGCGGCGGCCTGCGTCATGGCGGGGTCGGCGGCGGCGTCGGCGGTCTCATCGAGTGGTAGGCCGCCCGCTATCAACCACGACGTCGGACTGCGGCCCGACGTAGCGTCCCCGCCGGGTTCAGGCGGCGCGGGCGAGGCTCTCGAACAGGGCGCGCCCGTTAGTCCCGCCAACGAGCGGGTCGATCAGATTTTCCGGATGCGGCATGAGGCCGAGCACATTGCGGCCCGGCGAATAAATCCCGGCGATATCGTTGCGCGATCCGTTCGGGTTGGCGGCCCCGCCGACGATTCCCGCCGCGTCGCAATAGCGAAAGGCCACGAGTCCCTCGCCTTCGAGGCGATCGACCGTCGCATCATCGGCTTCGTAATTGCCCTCGCCATGCGCGATGCAGACTTCGATGGTCTGGCCGGCGGCGTAGCCGCGCGTGAAGGCCGTGTCATTGCGCTCGACCCGCAGATGCTGCATCCGACAGACAAAGCGCAGATTGGCGTTGCGCATCAGAACGCCCGGCAGCAGGCCGCTCTCGCAGAGAATCTGGAAGCCGTTGCAGACGCCAAGCACAAGGCCGCCGCGCGCCGCGTGCGCCCGCACGGCGTCCATGATCGCGGCGCGGCCGGCGATGGCGCCGCAGCGCAGATAATCGCCATAGGAAAAGCCGCCAGGCAGCACGACGAGGTCGGTTCCCGCCGGCAGTTCATGCGCCGCATGCCAGACCATGGCCGGCTTTGAGCCGCTGGCCTGTTCGAGCGCATGGGCCATATCGCGCTCACGATTGGAGCCGGGAAAAACGACGACGGCGGATTTCATGGGCGGCGCTCAGATTTCGATGGCGTAATTCTCAATGACCGTATTGGCCAGCAGCTTTTCGCAGGCGGTCTGCAACCGCGCCCGCGCAGCGGCGGCGTCGGTTTCCGCCAGTTCAACATCGAAGACCTTGCCCTGGCGAACGCTGTCGACGCCAGCGACGCCAAGCGATTTCAGCGCGCCCTCGATCGCCTTGCCCTGCGGATCGAGAACACCGGATTTAAGAGTGACGACGATGCGGGCTTTCATCCGTTCGTTCCATTGAATTGACGGCCCGTCCGGGCCGGACGGGCTTTTTTTGCCAGGCGATGACCGGTTTACTGCACCAGTTTCGGGCCGCCGGTGCGCGCGGGTTCGCCTTCCTGCATGATGCCGAGGCGGCGGGCGACTTCCGAATAGGCCTCGACGAGGCCGCCCATGTCGCGGCGGAACCGATCCTTGTCGAGCTTGTCGTTCGACTTGATGTCCCACAGCCGGCAGGAGTCGGGCGAGATCTCGTCGGCGACGACGATGCGCATCATGTCGCCTTCCCAGAGCCGGCCGCACTCCATTTTGAAATCGACGAGCCGGATGCCGACCCCAAGGAAGAGACCGGACAGGAAGTCATTGACGCGAATAGCCAGCGCCATAATGTCGTCGATCTCCTGCGGCGTCGCCCAGCCGAAGGCGGTGATGTGCTCTTCCGAGACCATCGGATCGTCGAGCGCGTCATTTTTATAATAGAATTCGATGATCGAGCGCGGCAATTGCGTGCCTTCCTCGATGCCAAGGCGCTTTGCGAGCGAGCCGGCGGCGACATTGCGCACGACGACTTCAAGCGGCACGATCTCGACCTCGCGGATCAGCTGCTCGCGCATATTTAGCCGCCGAATGAAATGGGTCGGCACGCCGATGCTGTTGAGATGCTGGAAAATATATTCCGAGATGCGATTGTTCAGCACGCCCTTGCCGTCAATCACCTCGTGTTTCTTGGCGTTGAAGGCCGTTGCGTCGTCCTTGAAATGCTGGATCAGCGTTCCAGGTTCGGGGCCCTCATAGAGGACCTTGGCCTTGCCTTCGTAAATGCGGCGGCGGCGGTTCATGGGGGTCAACCGGGGCTTGAGGAAATCCATCGATCGGCCTTTGCTCCTCGCGCATACGGCCCGGAAGCGGGCCATCGTCGGGAGCGTCGGCCCCCCGGGAGCGGCGATAGGCTTGCGCCCGGCCGCGGATCAGGGCTGTCGTAGCGACTTTGGTTCAGGGAAACAAGCCGCGCCGCCGTTACTAGCGGAAACGCGGGCGGCGCACAATCCGCGCGCCCGGCCTGTCCCGAGCATTGGCTTTGGCGGCGAATGCGCCTATACCGGACCCGAGGAGAGGCGGCGCGGCGCGCCGCAGCCTGGCGATCGCCGGCAACCTCCTGTTCGCACGACGAAACCCGCCCGAGGACCCCATGAGCACGTTCGACCAGCGCGAGGAAACTTTCGAGAAGCGCTTCGCCCATGATGAGGAGCTTGCGTTCCGCGCCGAGGCGCGCCGGAACCGGCTTTTCGGGCTGTGGGCGGCGGAAAAGCTCGGCAAGACCGGCGCGGCCGCCGATGCCTACGCCGATTCGCTGGTCCTCGCCGAGGTCGCCGCCGATTCGGATGCGCGGGTGTTCGAGCAGGTCCGCAAGGATTTCGCCGCCGCCGGCGTCGACCAGTCCGAGCATCAGATCCGCCGCACGATGGACGAGCTACTCGCCAAAGCCCGCGCCGAGATCAAGTCCGGCGCGTAATTTATTCACGTTTTCGGACGAGGATGCGGCCATGTCCGGATCCCCGTCCGTTTCTCCGAAATCTCCCGCGCCGCGATCCCCTGCGTGCAGGACGTCCCCGCGCCTGCCTGGCGCCGGATATTTCCGCGCCGAACCGGAAATCGCCGAAGCCGCCGCGCAATGGATCGCCGCGCTCGCCCATGAACGGCGGGCGTCGCGTCATACGATCGACGGCTACGCGCGCGACGTCGCCGTTTTTCTCGCCTTTCTGACCGATCATTTCGGCGCGCCGCCCGATGCGGCCGCATTGCGCGCGCTCGCGCCCGCCGATCTGCGCGCCTGGCTCGCGCACCGTCGCGCCGAAGGGCTCGAAAGCCGCTCGCTGCTGCGGGCGCTGGCGGCGGTACGTAATTTTCTGCGCCGCCTCGAAAAGAAAGGCCTCGCGCGCACCGACGTTTTCAGCGCGATCCGCGCGCCGAAGCGGCCGCGCAGCCTGCCAAAGGCGCTGTCCGTGACCGGCGCGCGCGCGCTTGTCGATCCGGAGAGTCGGGCGGGCGACGCGCGGGAGCCGTGGACGCTCGCGCGCGACGCCGCCGTGCTCGCGCTTCTTTATGGCGCGGGCCTGCGAATCTCGGAAGCGCTTGCGATCTCGCGCGCCGATGCGCCTGTCGGCGAAACGGATCGCGTGACGATCCTCGGCAAGGGGGGAAAGACCCGCACCCTGCCGATCATCCCGCCCGTGCGCCGGGCGGTCGAGGATTATCTGGCGCTGTGCCCCTATGATCTCGCGGGCGGGCCGCTCTTTGTCGGCGCGCGCGGCGGGCCGCTCTCGCCACGGATCATCCAGCTTGCGGTGGCGCGATTGCGCGGTGCGCTTGGACTGCCCGCGACGGCGACGCCGCATGCGCTGCGTCATTCCTTCGCCACCCATTTGCTGGGACGCGGCGGCGATCTGCGCACGATCCAGGAGCTGCTCGGCCACGCCTCGCTGTCGACGACCCAGATTTACGCGGCCGTCGATACGGCGCGCCTGCTTGACGCGTGGCGATCAGCCCATCCGCGCGCGGATTGATCACTCCAGCGGCTCGACTGCTGTGATTTCGATGCCGAAGCCTGAAAGCCCGACGAAGGCGCGCGGCTTTGCGGAAGACGACCGCAGCCTGATGGAGGAAACGCCGAGATCCTTCAGGATTTGCGCGCCAAGGCCGACGTCAAACCATAGGCGCTTGCGGTTTTCCTCGGCGTTGTCCGCTTCCGCAGCGCCAATGATATTCGTCGGCACGCCGGCCGCCCCGTCGCGCAGATAAACCAGCACCCCGCGTCCCTCGCGCGCGAAACGGCCGAGTGTTTTGCGAATGGTTCGCGCGCCGCCCATCACATCGTCCAGAATATCGGCGCGATGCAGCCGCGTCGGCACTTCGCGGCCGTCGCCGATGGGGCCGAGCACGAAAGCAAAATGACGGACCGTGTCGAAGGGCGTGACATAGGCGTAGCCGGTCATCTCGCCAGCCTCCGTCTGTACCGGAAAGGCAGCGACGCGCTCGACGAGTTTTTCGCGTCCCTGACGAAAAGCAATAAGATCGGCGACCGAAATCATTTTGAGGTTATGCGTGCGCGCAAATTGCGCCACCTGCTCGCCGGTCATCACCGTGCCGTCGTCATTGGCGAGTTCGCAGATGACGCCGACCGGCGGCAGACCCGCGAGGCGGCAGAGATCGACTGCCGCTTCGGTGTGCCCCGAGCGCATCAGAACGCCGCCGTCCCGGGCGATAAGCGGAAAGACATGTCCGGGCCGAACGAAATCGGCGGCCCCCATATTGCCATTGGCGAGGGCCCGCACAGTATTGCACCGCTGTTCGGCCGAGATGCCGGTCGTCAACCCGTGCCGCACATCGACCGATACGGTGAAGGCGGTTCCAAGCGGCGCGTCGTTCTGTGCGACCATGGGGTCGAGATGCAGCCGCCGCGCCTCTACAAGCGTAAGCGGCGTGCAGACGATGCCGCAACAATGGCGAATGATGAAAGCCATTTAGTCC
>CAZJAY010000137.1:0-379 GCA_964543915.1 uncultured Methylocystis sp.
CCTTCGACGGCGAACAGGGTCATTTCCTCGGGGAAACGGAACCCTACGACGCCAGTGTCCTCTACATCGGGATGCCGAAAAAAGACGGGATCACGATTCTGGAGGAATGGCGGGCGTCCGCCCGGATAACGCCGGTTCTCATTTTGACGGCGCGCGACCGCTGGAGCGAGAAAGTGCAGGGCTTTGATGCGGGCGCGGACGATTACGTCGCCAAGCCTTTCCATATGGAGGAATTGCTCGCGCGTATTCGCGCCCTGCTAAGGCGCGCGACCGGACACGCGACCAACGAAATCGCCTGCGGCGTTGTCCGTCTCGATACCAAATCAGGCCGGGTGGTGGTGGACGGCGCGCCGGTGAAACTGACGTCCCACGAATATCG
>CAZJAY010000137.1:389-4757 GCA_964543915.1 uncultured Methylocystis sp.
TGCATCACGCCGGCAGAGTTGTATCGCGCTCGGAGATCATTGAACATCTCTACGATCAGGACTTCGACCGCGACTCGAATACGGTCGAGGTTTTTGTCGGACGGTTGCGGAAAAAGCTCGGCGTCGAACTGATCCAGACGGTTCGAGGGCTGGGCTACATGGCCGCGCCGCCCATCGAAGCCGGCGGCGGCAAAAGCTGACGCATGCTGGCGCCAGGACTTAGCATGCGGTCGATCGCCGCGCGCCTGTTCGTGACGGCGGCGGCGTCGAGCCTTGTCGTGCTAATCATCGCGAGTATTTTTTTTACGGCCTATTACAGAGGTGAGGCGGAGGAAATTTTCGAGCGCCGGCTCGAAGTCTATTTGCGCGCGATTGTCGCGGACGTGTCCGAATCGGGCGAGGATGGACGCTCGGGACCTGGCCAATTGGGCGATCCGCAATTCGAACTGCCAGGTTCCGGGTGGTATTGGCAAATCACGCGGACGGACAACGCTGCACATGAAATCAAGGCGTCACGCTCACTGTTCGCAGAACGACTTCCCCGCCTGTCCGATCTCGGCGTTCCGGCCCAGCCCGGCGGCGTCCGCCGCGGATATGCACAGGGACCCGACGGCCGCAAACTGCGCATCGTTGAGCGCGTCATCGACGTTGGCGATACGGGCGTCTTTCTTGTTCAGGTCGCGGCCAGCGGCGAGGAAATGGAAGAGCAGATTGCGCGTTTCCGACTCGAATTATTGATCGGATTTGCGGTTCTCGCGCTCGCCCTTGCCGTTGTCGCGGCTTTCCAGGTCCGCTTCGGCCTCAAGCCGCTAAGGCTTCTGCAAGCGGAACTGGTCGCGATCGGACGCGGCGAACGGGAACGCATCACCGGGGCTTATCCGACTGAAGTCGCGCCGCTTGTCGACGAACTTAATCTTCTGATCGGCGTCAATCGCGATATTCTCGAACGCGCGCGCACGCAGGTCGGCAATCTCGCCCACGCGCTGAAGACTCCGCTCAGCGTCATTGTCAATGAGGCGGATCTTTCACCCTCGCCGCTCGCGGAAAAAGTCGCGGAACAGGCGCGGATCATGCGTGAACAGATCACATTCTATCTCGATCGGGCGCGGGCCGCCGCGCGCGGCAATGCGCTGGGCATGGTCACGCAGATCGACCCCAGCATCGACGCCCTGCTGCGCGCATTCCGAAAAATCTATGGCGGCAAAAATATTTCCTTCGTCAGCACGGTCGCTCCGGACCTGAAATTTCTGGGCGAACGGCAGGATTTCGAGGAAATGATCGGCAATCTGCTCGATAACGCGGGAAAATGGGCGGCGTCGGCGGTAATGATTTCCGCGATGCTGGAAAGCGGACGTCCGGCGGGCGAGAAGGGGCTCCTGCACATCACGATCGAAGACGATGGCCCGGGTCTGTCGCCGCATCTGATCGCGGAAGCGACCAAACGGGGCCGCCGGCTCGACGAGTCCAAACCAGGCTCTGGCCTCGGTCTGTCGATCGTCGCTGATCTCGCCGCCGCCTATGGCGGCGCGCTACATCTCGATAACGGACCAAATGGAGGTTTGCGCGCAAGGCTCAAACTCCCCGGTTTTTGACAGGGGCAGGAACTTCTTTATGAAAGCGCAGATTGGCCGGAAAGACATCCGGGGATTCACCGAAAGCTTCGCCGCGAGGAGCGGTAAATTGCTATTGTCGCTCGCGCTTGCAGGATGCGGATCGACACAGGCACCCCCGGTAGAAATGGCTGCCTCGCCTGCGCCGGCTATGGGCGCTGTTCCCGAGCCGCCGGCTCGGGGCGTTGTCGGCGTTTCCGTCGGACGGGCGCTCGACGAAGACGATCAGAGTATCGCGATCGCGGCCCAACAGGATGCGATTTCTTCCGGCGAACGCAAAAGCTGGCGCGGCGCGAAAGGCGCCTACGGTTTCATCGAACCGGGCGCAGAAACGGGCGCCTGCCGCGCCTACACGCACAAAATCTTTATCAATGGCAGGCCACAGGAAGGCAAAGGCGAAGCCTGTCTCAAGGATGGCGTCTGGCGCGCGAATTAAATCCGCGCGAAATGGCCGCGGATCATTCCTCGTCGAGATCGAAGTCGAGGATCGCGACCTGGAGCGTGAAACTCGAGAGCTTCGGGTTATCGGCGGAAATGACGCCGACAAATTCGCCATCGGCGTTGAGTTCGACCGAGTCGGTTTTCCGTCCCCGCGCGGCGATCGTGAGACGCTCGTTCTCGAACAGCTTACGCAGATATGACTGCAGGGCCTCACGCCCGACAGGGATCGGCATCTCAAGCGCGAAAGAACGGTCGCCGTCTTCATCGTCGACCGATATTTCGGCGATCTTGCGCTCGCCCAGGTGGACGGCGCCATTTTCCGGATTCTTTTGATCGGGCGTGACGCGGAGATCTTCATTCCCGAGCGTGCGGCGCAGGAAAGATTGCAGTTTCTTTAATTCGATCTTGTCCAAGCCGCTCTCCCCGCATCCCGCGTCGGATGCGCTCCTGTGCCACGAAAGGCGCGGCGCGACAAGGCGCGCCGAAAACGCGGAGGGTTCAAAAAAACGCCCGGCGGGTTTCCGCCGGGCGCAGGACAAATACGCCAGAATTCCGTTACAGACCGGCGTCCTTGAGCTTTTTGTTGCAGCCGCTCCAGAACTTCGGCCACGTCAATTTGGGATCCGCCTTGAGAAGGGTCTTTTTATTGGCCTTCCAGTCGGCGGCGCATTTCTTCTGCCGTTCCTTGAGCGCCGCCGCAGTATCTTTCGCCGGCGTGGCGGCGGGAGCCGCGTTCGGAGCCTCGGCCGGAGGCGTCGATGCTTTTAGCGGATTTGCAGCCGGCTCCGACGCGGCCGGGGTGGTCGGGGCGGCCGGGGCGGCCGGCTCGCCTTTCGGCGCAGGCGCCTCCGCCGCAGGCGCCGGCTTTGCCTCGGTCGTTTCGGGCTTTGGCGCGACGGCTTCCGCCGGAGCCGGGTTCGCGGCTTCTTTCAGACGGGCGCGGCAGGCCTTGAGGAAATCCTGCCAGCCCTGTCCGTCAAGTTGGTTTGCCGCCTTCGCAGCCTGATATTGAGATCCGCACTCCTTGAGCACGTTGGCCTGCGCAAGGGCTTCGCCCGCGACAAGCGTCGCTGCGCCAAAGGCGCAGAGGCCAATCGCTGCGCGAGAAACGGCAAGACGGATCACCATATAAAACTCCTTTTTTCGGGCCGCGTCAGACGACGACGGCGAACGGGACGCGTTCAGTCAAGCACAAGGCGCGCCACATGTCAGCGGCCCGCGTCCCTTACTCCCCAACCGGTTGTGAAGGCAAACGGGACGGGCCATAAAGCGGCAGGTGGCGACGCCATGGAGGGAGAATTGCCGAAGGAGCGGCCGCAACCGGCAAGTTGGGGCGACGCCGGCGCGATACGCGGGCCTGACGGACGCGCCCGTTGCCCGTGGACCGGCGTCGACGACCTCTATGCCGCCTATCATGACGAAGAATGGGGCCGTCCAGAACGCGATGGCCGGGCGCTCTTCGAAAAGCTTGTCCTCGACGGCTTCCAGGCGGGACTTTCATGGCTGACGATCCTGCGCAAGCGCGAGGCGTTCCGTCGGGCTTTCGACGATTTCGATCCAGTCCGGATCGCCCGCTACGACATCTCACGCATCGAAGGGCTCATGCAGGACGAAGGAATCGTTCGCAACAGGGCGAAAATCGAGGCTACGGTTTTCTCCGCCCGCGCATGGATTGAAATCGAAAGTCGTGTCGGATTCTCGGACTATATGTGGCATTTTGTAGACGGCTCGCCAATCGTCAATACGTTCCGGCGCATGTCGGACGTCCCGACACAGACCGAAATTTCGCGCAGGCTGTCGCGGGACCTGAAGGCCCAGGGGTTTAAATTCTGCGGCCCCACGATTGTCTACGCCTTTATGCAGGCGGTTGGTATGGTCGACGACCACCTCGTCGATTGCTGGCGGCGCACGGAAAGGCTTGGTTGAACAAATGCGTGCGCGCTCGTCCGGAACTGCGCCGGGGACCAGGGCGTCCGCCCCGCGCGCGTGGCAGCGGATGTTATCGGGCCGGCGACTTGACCTGCTCGATCCTTCGCCCCTCGATATCGAGATCGAGGATATCGCCCATGGACTCGCACGTGTTGCGCGCTGGAACGGGCAAACGTTCGGCCCCTGCATTTTTTCAGTCGCGCAGCACAGTCTCCTCGTGGAAAAAATCGCCGAGGCCCTCGAACCGGGAATCGGGCGCGGCGAACGGCTTTTTATGCTGCTGCACGACGCGCCCGAATATGTGATCGGCGATATGATTTCGCCTTTCACGGCGGCGATTGGCGATGGCTACAAAGACGTCGAAAACCGGATACTGGGCGCGATTCTT
>CAZJAY010000138.1:0-4751 GCA_964543915.1 uncultured Methylocystis sp.
CCTGTCAATCCAAAGCTGTGGTAGAGCGGCAAGGCCGTCACCATGCGATGCGGACCAGTTGGCTCGACGATGAAACGCAGCCAGGCCCAGCTCTGGGCGACATTGGCCGCGACATTGCCATGCAGCAAAACCGCGCCTTTTGATACGCCGGTCGTGCCGCCGGTATACTGCAGGAAAGCGATGTCGTTGTGGGTCACCGTCACCGGCGTGAAGCGCGCGCGCGCGCCTTGCGCCAGAGCATCTGCAAAGGCGCAGGCGCCGGGCAGGCGGAATGGCTGAACCGTGCGTTTGAGGTAAAGGGACGCGAAGTTCACGAATGCGCCGCGTAGACCCATCAGGTCCCCGGGCCGGACAATGACGACATGCTCGATCGCCAGTTTCGGCCACGCCGCTTCCACGGTGTGGGCGAAGTTTTCGAAGACGAAAAGGAAGCGGACGCCGGCGTCGTTGAGTTGATGTTCCAGTTCGCCCGGCGTGTAGAGCGGGTTGACGTTGACAACGACGCCGCCGGCGCGCAGGGCGCCGAACAGGATCGCCGGATAGGCGAGAACGTTGGGCGACATGATCGCAACGCGGTCGCCCTTCGTCAGTCCCTTCGTCTGAAGGTAGGCGGCGATGGATTGCGCCGCCTGGCCAAGCGCCGCGAAGCTCAGAACGGCGCCATAGCTTTCCATCGCCGGTCGCGCGGCGAAAGTGGCGACGCTCGTCTCGAACATGTCGACGAGCGTTGAAAGCGCCTCGGGGCCGATATCGTGCGGCGCATCGGGGGGATAGGCCGCAAGCCATGGCCGGGCGGCGTAGGGATCGTCCGAATGCTGCGGTCCTGTCATCTCTGTTCTCCCGGAGCCCGCGCGCCGCCGCGCCGTTTCAGCTGGCGCCGCGCGACAGTCCAAAGCCCGCGAGCAGCGCGACGCCAAGCAGGAGTACCGCGATCGCCGCCGCGAATTCCGCGCCGAGCGCGAGAAAGCGCGCACGGCGCGTCTCCGGGCCGCTCAGCTTCAACGCCATCTCTCTCGCATATAGCGCGAAGGCGGCGACGGCGCCTGTCGTCAGCGCTGTTCCCGCCGCCATCGCCGAAACGGCCATCACGCCCGCCCTGAACTCGCCCTGCGACAGGGTGAAAACAAGGACCAGAATCGCGCCGGAACAGGGTCGCAAGCCGGCCGCGACGACGGTCGCAAGCGCATCGCGCCATCGACACCGGCGATCCGACAAAGCGACGGGATCGAGCGCGTGGAAGTGTCCGCAGCCCGGGCCATGGACATGGGCGGGGTCGTCGATGGCATCGCAGGCGAAGCGGCCGGAGGAAGAAGTGGTCGTTGCCGGGGCCGTCCGCAGGCCGCTGAAAAAGGCGCGCCCCTTGACCCATGTCAGGCGCGCGCCCAGCGCGGCGATCGCGGCGTAGCTTGCGACCTCGATCAGGCGCGTCGCATCCGTCATCTGTCCGGCTGTTGCCTTGAAGATCAGCGCCGCGCCGCCAACGAGCGCGACCGCGACCAGCGCCTGAAGCAGGGCGGCCAGCGCGACAAGCGTCAGTCCGCGTTTCAGCGCCGTCTCATTGGCGAGCATGTAGGAGGCCAGCACGGCCTTGCCGTGTCCCGGGCCGGCGGCGTGGAAAACGCCATAGGCGAAACTGGCCGAAATCAGGGTCGCGAGCGCCGAGGGGTTTGTGGTCAGGTCGCGGGCTGCCGCCTGCAATTCCGCGTGAAACCGGCTCTGCCACGCGAGGATCAGGCCGGCGAAGCCGCCGACAGCGCTTCCCGCGCCGCCGCCTTCCGCGCCGCCGACGGCGAAGGGGTGGCGCTGCGCCAGCGCCGGCTCGGCAATGATCGCAAGCAGAAACAGAGCCGTCGCCGCGATGGCGACGAGGCCGATGGCTCTCACGGGCAGGCTACCACGGCGCGTGTCGCGAGTTTGACGCCTAAATCTGCGCCGGGCGACATGTTCTGCAAAAAGGCTTCGCTGAGTTTCTGATTGTCCGTGGCGAGGAGCGGCGCGGGCTCGACGAGACTGACCGAGCAACCCGCCGGCGCATGGGCGAGCGTCACCGGGTTGCGTTTCTCCAGGCCGAACGAAACGTAATAGGTCGGGTCGTAAACCTGAAAGGAGAAAGGCTTTCGCGCCGGGGACGGCGTTTCCAGCGGCAGGAAAAACCGCAGCGTCACATTCTTTTTCTCATCCGCCTCCATGTAGAAGTCCTGGGGCGGTTTGAAATTCGCCTTCACGTTGTTTTGTCTCGCGAAAGTAAAATATTCAAATTCGGCGAGGCTCTCGGCGCTGGTTTTCGCGAGCGGGGCCAGTTCCTCCCGGCCGGGCGGCTTGCCGTCCTTCCCCAGCCCCTGCGTCGCGAAGGCCGAATACATTTCGTCGAATTCCCACGCGTGCCGCACGCCGAGGATGCGGCCGTCCCGATCGAAGACCACTTCGCTCCGCACGGCGACCCAGACATGGGGATGGGCGCGCGCCGGCCCCGCGACGGCGAGCCAGCCGATGAAGGCGAGGGAGACAGACGCGACTTTGATCATCAATAACGATATAGGCGGCGGAAGTCGGCGAAAACAGGGCGCAAGCCATTGGCCGGACTTGTGCACGCCGTAGAATGGGTCCTTGAAACGGGTCCCGCCTCTGGCGTAAACTGTGGACCGAAGCACCGGGATCCGGCGCTTGAGGCCAGTTATCCGCATCTTTCGGAGCGCGGGCAGGGCCGAGGCGGATCAGGCCGCGCGACACCCGGCCCATTGTCGGGTACGAGTTCTCGTTCCTAGTCGTTTCAGGCGTTTATGGCGCAAATACCGATGCGCCCGGCCGCTTCGCGCAGGAGAGTTTTGGCATGGCGGAAACCATCGCCGGCGACTTGCATACCGGCTCCGCCTTTGGCGAGGCGTCTCTCGCCGACCGATTCGATCTCTCCCACGACCGCGTGCTGCTCACCGGAACGCAGGCGATCGTGCGCCTGTTGCTCATGCAAAAGGCGCGCGACCGTCGCGCACGGCTGAATACCGCAGGTTTGGTCACCGGCTATCGCGGCTCGCCGCTTGGTGGGATCGACGCGCAGATGAACCGCGCGAAGGCGCTGTTCGACGCAAACGATATTCGTTTCATGCCCGGCCTCAATGAGGATCTCGCCGTTACGGCGATCTGGGGCGCGCAGCAGGCCGAGATGCGCGGCGAAGGCAAATATCAGGGCGTTTTTTCGATCTGGTATGGCAAGGGGCCAGGAGTCGACCGCAGCGGCGACGCGCTGCGCCACGTCAATCTCGCCGGCGTTTCCCGCCATGGCGGCGTGCTCGCCCTGATGGGCGACGATCATACCGCCGAGTCGTCCACCACCGCGCATCAGTCGGACTATCATTTCGTCGACGTGACGATGCCGATTCTTTCTCCCGCCGGGGTGCAGGAGATCCTCGACTACGGTCTCTACGGCTTCGCCATGTCGCGCTTCACCGGCGCATGGGTAGGCCTGAAGCTGCTGAAGGATACGGTTGAATCGACTGCGTCTGTCGATGGCGCGCTGGATCGGGTGCAGCCTGTCATACCGGATGATTTCGTCATGCCGCCGGGCGGCCTGAATATCCGGCCGGGCGACTCCGTGCTGGCGCAGGAAGAGCGGCTTCAGGAGAGCAAGCGCGACGCCATGCTCGCCTTCATCCTCGCCAATCGTCTCAACCGGATGATCACTTCCGGTGGGGCAAATCCAAAGATCGGCGTCATCACGGTCGGCAAGTCATATCTCGACGTGCGACAGGCGATGGACGAGCTTGGCATAGACGAGGTCATGGCCAATGATCTCGGGCTGCGCCTTTACAAGATCGCCGCGCAGTGGCCGCTGTAGCCGCGCGGTCTGCGCGAATTCGCGCGTGGTCTTGATCTCATCATGGTCGTCGAGGAGAAACGCTCGCTGATCGAGGTGCAGCTGCGCGAGGAGCTTTATGGCTCGCCGCATCAGCCGCAATGCGTCGGCAAGAAGGACGAGCGCGGCGACTGGCTGTTTCCCGTCAAGGGCGCCCTCGACGCCAATGACATCGCCATCGCGATCGGGCGCCGGCTTCTGAAATATCATTCACTCGAGGCGCTTGAAGGTCGCGTGCGTCGACTTGAGTCCTTGCAGGCGCGGCGTCAGACGATGACGGACGTCACGGTGCGCGTGCCGCATTTCTGCGCCGGCTGTCCGCATTCGACATCGACGCATGTCCCGGAAGGCGCGCGCGCCTATACAGGCATTGGTTGTCACTACATGGCCCAATGGATGGATCGCTCCACCGAGGGCTACACCCATATGGGCGGCGAGGGCGCAAACTGGATCGGCGAAGCGCCATTCTCGACCCGCAGGCATGTGTTCCAGAATCTCGGCGACGGCACCTATAACCATTCGGGCTCGCTCGCGATCCGTTTCGCCGTGGCGACCAATACGAACATAACCTTCAAGATTCTGTTCAATGGCGTCGTCGCCATGACAGGCGGCCAGAAACATGAAGGCGAACTGACCGTCGATGCGATCGCCCATCAGGTTGCGGCGGAAGGCGTGAAAAAGATCGCGCTGGTCACTGACGAGCCGGGCAAATATCCGGCCTCGGCGATCTGGCCGCCGGGTTTGACCATTTATCATCGCAACATCATCACCGAAGTTCAGCGCGAACTCGCCGAGACCGATGGCGTCACCGTCCTCATCTATGACCAGACCTGCGCTACGGAGAAACGGCGTCTGAGCAAGCGTGGCCTGATGCCGGATCCCGTTGCGCGCGTCATCATCA
>CAZJAY010000139.1:0-4745 GCA_964543915.1 uncultured Methylocystis sp.
CTCGGACGACGCCGGAGTCGAGATCGGATCGATCATCGACGAAAAGGGCAAGATTCTCGTCTAGACGGCCGCGCGCCGAAGGAAAGAAATGAACGCTCCAGCTTCACCGCCCTCGCCCTATTCCGCATCGACGCGGCGCTCGAAAATCGAGTCCCATACGCTCTCCGTACTGGTCGACAACGAGCCGGGCGTGCTCGCGCGCGTCGTCGGGCTGTTTTCCGGACGCGGCTACAACATCGAGAGCCTGACCGTCGCCGAGGTGGCCCACGCAGAGCATTTGTCGCGCATCACCATCGTCACCTCCGGCGCGCCGGAGACGATCGATCAGATCCATCATCAGATCGACCGGCTGGTGCCGGTCCGCCAGGTCACCGATCTGACTGTGGCGAGTCGCGCGCTCGAACGCGAACTGGCGATGATCAAGGTGCGGGGGCGTGGCGAACATCGCGCCGACGCGCTCCAGCTCGCGGACGCCTTTCGCGCGCGGGTCGTCGACGCCACGAAGGAGAGTTTCATCTTCGAACTGACCGGCAAGCCGTCGAAGATTGATGAATTTGTCGATCTCATGCGGCCGATCGGCCTCGTCGAGGTGTCCCGCACCGGCGTCGCCGCTATTTCGAGAGGGCCGGAGCCTATTTGATCGCCGTGTTTTTTTGACCTTGGCGGTCACGGCGCGTAGAAGAAGCCCGCACAAAAAAGATTTTATCGGCGGCCCGCCCGCCGGCCGCCGCCTTTTGGCGCAAAAACCCCAGAGGAAACAAGGAACATGCGCGTTTATTACGACCGGGACGCCGATATTAATCTGATCAAGGGCAAGAAGGTCGCGATCATCGGCTATGGCAGTCAGGGCCATGCCCATGCCTTGAATCTCAAGGACAGCGGCGTCGCCGAAATCGCCGTGGCGCTGCGGCCTGGCTCGACCTCGGCGAAAAAGGCGGAGGGCGCCGGCCTCAAGGTCATGACCGTGACCGAAGCCGCCAAATGGGCGGACGTAGTAATGATGCTGACCCCGGACGAACTTCAGGCCGAGATTTACGCCAATGAACTCGCGCCGAATCTGCGTCAGGGCGCGGCGTTGCTGTTCGCCCACGGCCTGAATGTCCACTTCAATCTGATCGAGCCGCGTCCCGATCTCGATGTCGCCATGGTCGCTCCAAAAGGTCCGGGCCACACAGTGCGCGGCGAGTATCTCAAGGGCGGCGGCGTGCCGACGCTCGTTGCGGTCCACCAGGATGCGTCCGGCAACGCCAAGCAGATTGCGCTGTCCTACGCCTCGGCGAATGGCGGCGGCCGCGCCGGCATTATCGAAACCACATTCCGGGAAGAGTGCGAGACGGATCTCTTCGGCGAGCAGGTTGTGCTCTGCGGGGGTCTCGTCGAGCTGATCCGCAACGGCTTCGAGACGCTGGTCGAGGCCGGCTATGCGCCGGAGATGGCCTATTTCGAGTGCCTGCACGAGGTGAAGCTGATCGTCGATCTCATCTATGAGGGCGGCATCGCCAATATGAACTACTCGGTGTCGAACACCGCCGAATATGGCGAGTATGTCACCGGCCCCCGCATCATCACGCCGGAGACCAAGGCCGAGATGAAGCGGGTTCTCGACGATATCCAGACCGGCAAATTCACGCGCGACTGGATGCTTGAAAACAAGGTGAATCAGACCTCCTTCAAGGCGGTGCGCGCCAGAAACGCCGCGCATCCCATCGAGGAAGTCGGCGCCCGCCTGCGCGCCATGATGCCCTGGATCGGCAAGAACAAGCTCGTCGACAAGGATCGGAACTGATCACGACGGCCGGCGCGCGGAAAACGCGCCGGCGTCTCCGCCTTGCTGGCGCGCGCCCATCCGGCGACAACCGATGCGGGGCGGAGTTGCGCCGCGATGCGAAGTCTCACCTTTCATTGGCTTGACGTTTTCACGCCCGATGGCGGCGGCGGCGATCCGCTGGTTGTCATCGAAGCGGCGGACACGCTCGAACCGGACGCGATGCGCGCGATCGCCGAAGAATTCGGGGTCGGGGCGACCGTCTTCCTGCTGGAGCCGCGCGATCCCGCGCAGAGCGCGCGGTTACGCGCCTTCACGCCGGCCGGCGAACGGGTCGCCGCCGGGGCCCCGCTGGTCGGCGCCGCCGCGCTCGTTGCGCAGCTACGCGCCCCCGAGTTGCTCGGCCGACATGGCGTTGCGCTCATGATCGAGAACGGCGACGATCTGTTTGCCTGCGATGTCCGCAAAACACGCGACGGGTCGGTTTACGCCGCCGCCGTCGCCGCCATCCCGCCGCGTCCCGCAGTTGCGACTGAGCCGGCCCCAACGCTCGCGGCGGCCCTGTCCCTTGATGCGGATGCGATCGGCTTCGGAGCGCATGCGCCGGCGATTGGCGGATCGACGCGCCGGTTTCTGTTCGCGCCGGTAGTAAATGGCGCCGCACTCGCGCGCGCGCGCCCGAGGGAGCCGCAATTCGCCCGCCTCCACGACTCTGTTGCGGGCGTCTGTCTCTATACGAGCGACGTGATCGATCCGGTCAGCGCTGTCGATATGCGAATCCTGTGGTGCGATAACGACGCCGAGACGCCGCGCGCGCCGGATGACGCCATGATCGCTTTCGCCGCGATCGCGGCTGAATTTGAGCGACCGGAGAACGGCGAACATGAACTCGTCATTGATCGGCGCGAAGCCTCCGGCCGGCGCGCGCGCACAACGCTTTCCATGTCGATTGCAGCGGGCGCGCTGGTCGCCGTCTCGGCGGGCGGTCGGGTGCGGCGGTTCGGCGAAGGCGTTTTGCGCCTGTGAGCGGCGACACGCATAACGAGCGGCGCCGCGGCCCGCAGGTACTGGCGGTCGCCGCGCTCGACTGTCGCTTCGTAACGCATCGCTGGGCGTTCGAAACGCTGCGCGACGCAGATATCCGGCGGCATTGGACTACGCGCAGCGCCGCTTTGCCATCGCTATACGATGGCCGCGTGCTTCTTGCGCGTCGGGCGGTGGTCGAGGGGCCGGCGTCGGCGCCGATCCTGCGGCTCGAACTTTTCGAAACGGCCTTCTCGGCCTTTCTCGCGTGGCGGGAGTTCGGCTGTCCGGATGAAAGCGTCTTCAACTGTTTCGCCATGCCTGCCGTACACGCGGCCGATGGCGGCTATCTTGTCGGCGAGATGGGCGCCGACCATTCGAACGCAGGCGCTTTCTATTTTCCTGCCGGAACGCCGGACCCCTCGGACATACGCCCCGATGGCCGCGTTGATTTCGACGGGAGCCTTCGCCGCGAACTCCATGAAGAGACCGGGCTCGACGCCGCGCGCGGTCGTATCGCACCCGGCTGGACCATCGTCTTCGATGGTCAGTATGTCGCCTGCCTGAAAGAGATCGCATGGCCCGAGACGGCGGAGACGCTGGTCGAAGGAGCGCGACGGGCCATCGCTTCATGCCCGGACGCGGAACTCGCGAATGTCCATATCGTAACGGACGCCGGCCAGCTCGCTTCCGATCGCACGCCGGCCTTCATGGCGGCCTTCCTCGATTACGCTTCGGGCCGGTCGAATGGCTCGAATTTCGTCGCGCCGACGTGTAGATTGCCCGGTATGACGCGAATTTCCAACGCCGCCACGCCCGAAGGCGCCGCCGCCGCGCCTGATCCACGCGCAGCGGCCATCCTCGCCGGACTGGACGGACGCTCGATCGTGCTGGTCGGTATGATGGGATCCGGCAAAAGCGCCATCGGCTACCGACTCGCAGCGCGCCTCGGCCTGCCCTTCATCGACGCCGATGCGGAAATCGCAACAGCGGCGGGCATGAGCATCCCGGAAATTTTCGCCAAATATGGCGAGGCCTATTTTCGCGACGGCGAGCGGCGCGTCATCATGCGGCTTCTGAACGGCGGCCAGAGCGTGCTGGCGACAGGCGGCGGCGCATTCATGGATGCGCGAACCCGCGACCGGATCGTCGAGCGGGGCGTGTCGATCTGGCTCGACGCCGACCTGAAAACATTGCTCAAGCGCGTGCGACGCAAGAACGACCGACCGCTGCTGCACACGGCGGATCCGGAGGAAACTCTTCGCCGCCTGCTCGAAGCCCGCAGGGCAGCCTATCGCCTCGCCGATATTCGCGTCGAATCGAATGACGCGCCTCAGGATACGATGGCGGATCAGACCCTCGACGCCCTCGCGATGGGCCTCGCGGCGGTGAACGAGACGCGTGCGGCGGCGCGGGAAAAGGATGCGGCAAAGATCATGAACCATTACCACCCCTCCGCCGACGCGGGCGCGACCCATCGCGAGGTCATCCCCGTCGCGCTGGGCGGCCGCGCCTACGACATCGTCATCGGCGCCGGCCTGCTCGCCGAGGCTGGCGCGCGTATCGCCGCCCTCGCGCCTGGCGCCGCCTGCGCCATTGTGACGGACGAAAACGTCGCGCGGCTGCATCTCGATGCGTTGCGGGCGAGCCTGTCCGGAGCCGGCGTCCGTCACGAGTCAATCGTGGTCGCGCCAGGCGAAGGCTCGAAATCCCTGCGCGTGGTCGGCGAAGTCTGCGACGCGGCGCTCGCCGCAAAGATCGAGCGGCGCGATCTCATCGTCGCCTTCGGTGGCGGAGTCGTCGGCGACCTCGCCGGTTATGTCGCGGCGAGCCTCAGGCGCGGCTGCCGTTTCGTCCAGATTCCGACCACGCTTCTCTAGCAGGTCGACTCCTCGTTTGGCGGCAAGACGGGCATCAACTCTGCCTATGTCAAAAATCTTATCGGGGCCTTCTATCA
>CAZJAY010000140.1:0-4743 GCA_964543915.1 uncultured Methylocystis sp.
CAATCGTCCCGATGTTGCAGTGCGGCTTCGTGCGTGAGAATTTTTCCTTGGCCATGCTACCCGTTCCGTTCAGGCGGGTCCCTCGCCCGCACGCGCGGGGTTTAGGACGATGCGCGGCTTACTTCAAGCCCGCGAATGCGCGGCGTGGACGAGGTTTTTGCACCCGCCGTCCGGATGGACTCTCCATGACGCCGTGAAGAAACCCTCTATGAAACAGTTTTCTGCAAAGAAAACGCCCGGGCGGCGGCTGGCGCGGGCCCGGTGCGGACGCTTGCCCGGTAGAGGATGCGCCGCTATCTAAAAAGGAAAGCCATCGGCGCAGTCCGCGCGTCTCGCGGTCCCATTCGATCGTGCCGCGGCTCCCCCTGGCCGCAACCGGAAGCCTGCCTTGCCCGACAAAAGTGTCTTTTCTCTCCAGAATGTGGCCGTCTCCGTGCTCGGCGGCGTCGCGGCGGCCGTTATCTTCACCGTTGTTTCCAGAGGCGGGCCTGGCGGATTGTTCTTCGCCCATCTCGCGCCTTTGCCGCTCATGATCGTGGCGCTCGGCTATGGCGTGCGGCATGGCGCGACGGCCGCGCTGCTTGCAACCACCATTATCTCGATCTACCCGCACCCGGTTCTGGGCATGGCCTATGCGCTGCTTGTCGCCGGACCCGCCTGGGCGGCCTGCTACGCCCTCGCCGGCGCGCCACGCGGCGGTCGCGACCTTCTGGGGAAAAACCTGCCTGCCTGGGGCCTCCTCGCGCCGGCGACGATCCTTGCCCTGGTCGTCATCCTCTGGCTCATCGTCGCAAGTGTCGTCGCAGGGTCGCCTGAAGAGGCGCTGAATCCGGTTCGGGCGCGCATTTTTATCCTGCTTGAAGCGATGGATAAGGAAAAGGCGCTCGACTTCCCGATAAATCCAGTCTGGCTGTCGGGGGTGCTCACCATTGCGGCGCCGGCGACGGTCGCCTTCTATATCCTTCTGATCCAGTTCGCGAATCTCTGGATCGCCGGGCGTTTGACGCTGGCGTCCGGTCTGCTGACGCAGCCCTGGCCGGACATTGCCGCCGAATTTCGTCTTCCGAAACCCGTTGGCGGCCTGTTCGTCGCGGGAGTCGTAGCGGGATTCTTTGGCGTCGCGCCGGCTGCGATCGGCTATGTCCTTGCGGCGACGATGGGATTTCTGCTCGCCCTGCAGGGATTTGCCGTTCTGCACGTGCGGCTCAGGGGCTACAATTACGCGTCGCCGATCCTTGCGGTCATTTATTTTGTCTCGGGCCTGCTCGGATGGCCGATTGTCGTCTTCGCCCTGATCGGCCTCGCTGATCTTTTCCTCGACTTTCGGGTCCGGAAAACGCCATCCGCTTCAGGTCCCGACCATACCGCCGCCCCGGAGCCGAGGTCCGGACAGGATAGCGATCGCGTATGAAACGCGCCGTTCGGCCGCCCGGACATTTACGCCAGACCACGGGGCCGATCGGCGACGCCTTGCGGCAGACCGCATAATCGCTAGATTGCGGGCGCTTTCGCGAACCGGAAATTGATTGGCTTCCCATGACCTCCCCCCAGCATGCGCGCGTTGTGATTATCGGCTCCGGCCCGGCGGGCTACACGGCGGCGATTTACGCGGCCCGGGCGCTGCTTGAACCTGTCCTGATTTCAGGCGTCGATCAGGGCGGGCAGCTCATGATCACGACCGATGTGGAAAACTACCCCGGTTTTGCGGCGCCCATTCAGGGGCCGTGGCTCATGGAGCAGATGCGCCTTCAGGCGGAACATGTCGGCGCGCGGCTCGTCACCGATCACGTGATCGACGTAAAGCTTGACGCGCGTCCCTTTACGCTCACCTGCGACTCCGGCGCGCTATACGTCTGCGACTCGCTGATCATCGCGACCGGCGCAAAGGCGAAGTGGCTTGGCCTGCCGAGCGAGGATAAGTTCAAGGGCTATGGCGTATCCGCCTGCGCAACCTGCGACGGGTTTTTCTTTCGTGGCAAAAAAGTCATCGTCGTCGGGGGCGGCAACACCGCCATCGAAGAGGCGCTTTATCTCTCAAACCTTGCGGCGCAGGTCACTATTGTCCATCGGCGCGACGCGCTGCGCGGCGAGAAGGTGCTGCATGAACGCCTGCGCCGGCGGCCGAATGTGACCGTGCTCTACGATTCCGTAATCGACGAAATTCTTGGACAGGAAGATCCGCGCTCCGTTGTCGGGGCGCGCATCCGAAATGCGAAGACAGGCGCACTCGCGACGGTCGACGCCGAAGGCGTTTTCATCGCCATCGGTCACGCGCCTGCATCGGACCTGTTCCGGGACCAGCTTGCGCTCAAACCCTCGGGCTATATCGCTGTCGAACCGGGTACAACCCGCACCAATGTCGCCGGCGTCTTCGCCGCAGGCGACGTCGCCGACGACGTCTATCGTCAGGCTGTTACGGCGGCCGGTCTTGGCTGCATGGCGGCGCTCGAAGTCGAAAAATTCCTGCTCGATCCGCACGGGTCGTAAGCAGCGCCCCACAGGAGAAACCACATGACTGATCGCGTCATTTTCCAGAAGAAGGCGATGCCCGTCGAAGTCGAGGCCGGCAAGACATATTACTGGTGCGCCTGCGGCCTCAGCCAGAAACAGCCTTTCTGCGATGGCTCGCACAAGGGCACGGATATTTCTCCCGTCGCCTACAAAGCCGAGGCGACAGGCAAGGCGTTCTTCTGCGGCTGCAAGCACTCGAAGAAAGAACCGCTCTGCGACGGCTCGCACAAGGACCTCTAGGAGCGGCCCGCACGTCGGAAGCCGAGCAATATTCTCCTCGAAGAAAAGAAACCGATGCCCGACCTTCTTTTTGAACTTTTCAGCGAGGAAATTCCGGCGCGCATGCAGCGTCAGGCGGCCGAAGACCTGCGCCGGCTCGTGACCAACGCCCTCGTCGAACGCGGTCTGGTCTACGAGGGCGCGAGCGTATACGCGACGCCACGCCGGCTTGCGTTACAGATTGTCGGGCTTCCGGGTCGCCAGCCGGACGTGCGCGAGGAGCGCAAGGGACCACGCGTCGGCGCGCCCGACGCCGCCATTGAGGGTTTTCTGAAAAGCGCCGGACTCGCTTCTCTGGACCAGGCGAAAATCGAGAAAGACCCGAAGAAGGGCGAATTCTACGTCGCGGTGATCGAACGCGCCGGCGCGGCGACGATTGATGTGCTGGCGGAAATCCTGCCCGCCGTTGTGCGAAACTTCCCCTGGCCCAAATCCATGCGCTGGGGCGCGGCGTCCGAACGCAGCGATTCCCTGCGCTGGGTAAGGCCGCTCCACGGCATTGTCGCGACCTTCGGCCCGGAAACCGAGACGCCGGAGGTCGTGCGCTTTTCCGTCGACGGGATCGAGGCGGGCGACGTCACATGGGGCCACCGCTTTATGGCGCCGGCAGCGATCCGCGTGAAACGCTTCGAGGATTACGCGCAGGCGCTACAAAAGGCGAAAGTCGTCGTGGATGCGGCGCGGCGGCGCGACATCATCCTGCATGATGCGAAGGATATCGCCTTCGCCCAGGGCCTCGAAGTTGTCGAAGACGCTGGCTTGCTTGAGGAAGTCGCAGGCCTCGTCGAATGGCCCGTGACGCTGATGGGCAAATTCGACGAAAGCTTTCTGGCGATCCCGCCCGAGGTGATCCGCGCAACGATCCGCGTCAACCAGAAATGTTTCGTGCTGAAAAAGCCAGGCGGCGATCTCGCGAACCGTTTCATCCTCGTCTCGAATATCGAGGCGCGCGACGACGGAGCGACAATTGTCGGCGGCAATGAGCGGGTCATCGCCGCCCGGCTATCGGACGCCAAATTCTTCTATGAGACAGATCTGAAAACGCGGCTCGAAGAACGCCTGCCGAAACTTGATAAAATCGTGTTCCACGAGAAGCTAGGCACACAGGGCGAGCGGATCAAACGTATCGCCGCCCTGGCGCGGCAACTTGCGCCGACTGTCGGCGCCGATCCGGATAAGGCCGAACGCGCGGCGATGCTGTGCAAGGCCGATCTCGTCACCGAGATGGTCGGCGAGTTCCCGGAGCTCCAGGGGCTGATGGGTCGGTATTACGCCGCCGCGCAGGGCGAAGACGCCTCTGTCGCCGCCGCCTGCGAGGAACATTACAAGCCGCAGGGGCCAGGCGACCGCGTCCCGACCGATCCGGTCTCAATCGCGGTGGCGCTCGCCGACAAGCTCGATACCCTTGTGGGCTTCTGGGCCATCAATGAGAAGCCCACTGGCAGCAAGGACCCCTATGCGCTGCGCCGCGCGGCGCTCGGCGTGATCCGGATTGTGCTGGAGAACAATCTGCGCCTGTCGATCTTGAAGCTCGCGCCCGCCGATCTCCTCGAATTCTTTATCGATCGCCTCAAGGTCTACTTGCGCGACAAGGGGGCCCGCTACGATCTCATCGATGCGGCGCTGGGCGCCGTCGCCGCCGGGGATGGCAGCGCGGTTCTCTCGCCACAGGATGATCTGCTGATGACGACCCGGATTGTTGAAGCGCTCGACACATTCCTCGGCGCCGAAGACGGCCGCAATCTTCTCGCGGGTTACCGGCGCGCCTGCAACATCCTCAAGGCCGAGGAAAAGAAGGACGGCGCCGGCGCCTACGACAAGGGCCATGCCCCCAATCTGCGCATTGAGCCGGAAGAGCACAGGCTCGCCGCCGCCATCGCCCGCGCGAAAGAAGAAACGGCCGAGAAACTGAAGAAAGAGGATTTCACTGGCGCGATGCATTCGCTGTCGAAA
>CAZJAY010000141.1:0-4732 GCA_964543915.1 uncultured Methylocystis sp.
GTCCCGCGAAAGAACAGAGAGTTCATCCGCCGCCGCCGACGCCGACGGCGCAACCTTCGCCGGCTGATCGGCGGGAAGGGTCCAGGTTTGCGCCTCTACCCCCGTCGCCATAACAAGCGCCAGCAAACTTGCCGACCCAAATAGCCGCAAATTTTTCATGTTTTTCCTCCGGAATGTTTCAAACCTTTTGGCTTCAGTCGCCAATTTGACGCGGAAATTAATTCATTTCCGGCGGCTAATCCAGAATAAACCCGGCCCTTTCAGACGAACCGCCAATCATTGAAAGACGGCTCCGCTCATCGGCTTTGCTTCCGCCCCTCTGGCGCCGGAGCGCCCGGAAGGGGCCAAGCCGACGCATTTATCGGAGAAACTTCTTTTATATTGAATAATATATCGGTTATGGGGCGAGGCAGAATGCGTTTCGTTCAGTTGGCGTCCGGCCCCATAACCCGTAACGCGGCGACCCACGCCGTTCTTTCGTCAACGCAACGACAGGTTACACGCGAGGAGCATTATGAAATGCAGGTAGAGCCCGCGCGCGGCGCGGACGCCGAAAGTCTTGGCGATGGCCTTCCGGCGTTGCTTGTGCTGTCTGTCGTGGCCGGCGCGGGGGCCGGCGTCATTGGCGCGGCGTTTCATATCGCGCTTGACTGGGCGAACCGGCTACGCAACGCGCTGATCGTCGTCGGACGTGAAGATAACTGGATCGGCCTGTGTTTTTTCGTTCTGTTGTGCGCGTTCGCGACATTGGTCGCTGCGTGGCTGGTGAAACGTTTCTCGTTACACGCGTCGGGAAGCGGAATACCGCATGTTGAAGCCAGTCTGAACGGTCTGGTCGCGCCCGGCTCCCCGGTGCTGATCCCGGTAAAATTTTTTGGCGGCGCTCTCGGCATCGGCGCCGGGCTCGCGCTTGGCCGGGAGGGGCCGAGCGTGCAGATGGGCGCTGTAATCGCGCAGGAAATTGCGCGCCTTGCGCGACGGCCCTGGGCGGACTGCCGGGTACTTCTCGCCGCCGGCGCCGGCGCTGGCCTCGCGACGGCGTTCAATGCGCCGATTGCGGGCGCCGTTTTCGTGCTTGAGGAGCTGGTCCAGCGGTTCGAACACCGGATCGCGATCTGCGCGCTCGCCGCCTCGGCCGCAGCAATATCGGTCGCGCATATTTTCCTCCCCGAAAGGCCGGCGTTTCAGGTTCCTGACCTCGCCATTCCGCCGGTGGCGAGTCTGCCCGTGTTTGTTGTTTTTGGTTTTATCTGCGGTGCGATCGGGATCATTTATTTCCGGGTGATGATGGGCGCGCTCGCCCTTTTTGGAGGCGTTCGGCGACCTGGACCGCTCAGTCGCGCCGCCCTCATCGGGGCGTGCGTCGGCGCGATCGCCTGGCGTTTTCCCGATGTCGTCGGCGGCGGCGAAACGCTCACCCAATCGGCTCTGCTCGGCGCGGGCGATCTGACCTCACTGACCCTCATGTTTGTGTTTCGGCTTCTCCTTGGGGCCGTCTCCTACGCCGCCGAAACGCCCGGCGGCATGTTCGCGCCCATGCTCGCGCTCGGAGCCGAACTCGGTCTCATATTCAGCGCAGTCGCTCGTTTCTTTGGCGTGGTGGAGACAACGCCCGGGCCGGCCTTCGCCCTCGTCGGGATGACGGCCTTGTTCAGCGGAGTCGTTCGGGCGCCATTGACCGGTATCGTGCTCGTCACTGAAATGACCGCGAACACAACAATGCTGCTGCCGATGTTATGCGCCTGTTCCGCAGCAATGGTCCCGGCGATGCGGCGCGGCGTGCCGCCGCTCTACGAAGCCCTTCGTGATCGCGTCGTTCGCCGCGAACGCGGTCACGTTAAGGCGACGGACACGCCATTCCAGCCTTGAACCAAAACCCGCCCGGCGGCGATCGCTACCGCCCGCGCGCTTTACGTCTTCCCGTCTCATAGCCCCGGATATAGGGAAACTGTCCGATATCTCCGAGCTGGCGGGTAAAGGGGTCGGAAACGCCGACGCTGACGTCCGCCGCGCCGTCGGCGACGCCGGTTTTGAAACTATCGCATTCGACGTTGTCAAAACCGGACGGGCAGTCTTCCGGATCGGGATTGGTAGGCACGCCCTTTTTCGCGTCAGCCCCGCTGGCGGACGCCAGAAGAAACAGAACGGCCAAAGCCGCAACGCGGCGCCGTGCGCCGGTCTCCAGGCCCCGACCCGCCCCTGCGCTCATCACGGATTACTCCTCCAAATCACGCGCCGGTGCCGACGGCCCGTCCTCTATGGCGGCGCGCGGTCGCTCTGTCCAGCAACCCCCGACCACTTTGGCCTGCGCCGGCGCGGAGATCAGGCCCCAAAAAGGACGATTGCAAGATGGACCACACCCGACATGAGCGAACTCGACACGCCGACAAAGGCGACAATGGCCAGGGACGCGGCAGCCAGGCCTTCATAGTCAAAACGGTTTTTCATCTCCCCGATCCTCCCGTTACGCTGTTCGGCTCTCTTTTTGGTCTCCCGAAAGGTCATCGGGCATAGCCCGTGGCCCCGTCAAAAAATGTGCGGATACGCACATTCTGCGGGTTGCGAAGGCGCGCCAGCGGGCCGGGTGTGGATGGATCGCGCGGGAGAACCATTTATGGCGATGAGGCCGGTCCGGCCCTCGACAAAAGAAGGAGCCTCGGGTGTGATTTTGCTTGCGCGCATTCTTTACTGGGTCGGAATCGCCATGGCGGTTCCTTTCGTCGTGCTGGTGGGCGCGTCGATCCTCAAAATTTTTTCCGAGGGCTTTCAGCCGCAATACGTCAATTCCGCCTTTCTCGGCCTGTTTGGCGCGGCCTTCTCCTACGCCGTCGGCTTCATGCTCAAAAACATGTTGCTGCAAAAGGCGGAATAACCCCTTCCCGGCCAAGATGGAGTTTTGGGCCATGACCCGGTTTTTCAGCGGGATCGGCGCAATTCGATATGGATGGCGGACGCTGGCGGCGGCGTGTCTGATCTCATCGCCCGCGGTCGCCGCCGAATGCGTTTCGATCGATCCGCCCGCGTCATGGAGCGCATCGGCCCCCGCAGAGCCGGTTGCAGTCTTACCCGCGCCCGCAGCGATTGCGCCGCTCCGGCTTGTTATCTTTCGGCATGCCGAGAAGCCGTTGCGCGACGACGGCGTCATGATCGAAGACGGAAACCTCGGCGGGGATGCGACGCGGCGGTTGTCGCAATTGCCGGATCGCCTTCTGAAGGCTTTCGGTTGCCCGGACATGCTCGTGACGGCCAATCCGGCCGTGAAGATGCTGAATCGCAAAACCGGAAAATATTTCAATTACGTCCGCCTGCTCGCGACGATCGAGCCATTGTCGGTCCGGCTCAATTTTCCTGTCTGGACGCCCTATGGTTACGACCAGACCGAGGCGCTTGCGCGCGATTTGCTGGGAGACAAGGCGTTTGCGGCCAGCCGAGACGGAAAAGCGCGCACGATCTTTATCGCCTGGGAGCGTAACAATATCCGCGCCCTGCACGACAATCTGTTGCGACTCGGTCAATTAAAGACGCCTGCCGCGGGCGCGCTGACGGTCGACGGCGAAACGTTTCGCTGCAAGCCTCCGCCAAAATGGGAGCAGTGCGACTTTGACTCCATCTGGTTGATCCAGATCCGCGACGGCGCCCTATGCCTCACGCACCGCAACGAAAATCTCAACACCCCGGCCTTTTTGAAGCGTTGCCGGGGTGCGGAAAGCACGACCGATTCGCCCTGATCCTCCCCGATCTGGCGCCAGTTATTCATCCATATCCGGCAGCGACAGGAAAATGAGGGCAATGCCCAGGCTTCCGATAAAACGGAAGGCTGGCTCCTGCATATTATAGGGACCAGCCCGCCACATCTGGAACCACTCACCGCCGACAGTCATGAATCCGAACAAATAGAGAAGAAGCCCCCCGGCGACGCCCGCCGTGGCCAGCTCTTTCGCCCTGTTGAACGCCTGCGCTGTCGCGCCGCGCTGCGCCCACAGGCGCACAACGCCGAGCAGGGTCGCGAAACCCGCGCAGAATTCAGCCGCGATAATGAAGAAATAAAGGAGATGATGAGCAAGGGGAGAAGCGATCGCCCGCCAGCCGAACGGTCCATCGGGGATCATGTCCATTGCGAGAATATGCCGGACAACATCGAAATTGACGCCATAATCAAAGACATTGTTCACTGCGACGAGGGTCATCAGCACGCCGCACGCCGCCGTCGTCGCAATTTTCGCCAATCTTGTCGACATTACGCCGCTTCCCGTTTTCCATCCTCACAAGCCTGCGCCATGCGCAGGCTTTTTGCGCTGTTTATCCACAGCCTGCCGGGAGTTGCCGCGAACTTTCCACAGGCGCATTCGTAATGCGCGCCGGCTGCTGCTAATGATTGTCTAAAGATTTGCGCGGACAGGCGTTTTCCTCGCAGCGACGACCGCAACGGGGCTCGATTATGATTGATCTATATTACTGGCCAACGCCCAACGGGCACAAGATCATCATCTTTCTCGAAGAAACGGGCGTGCCCTACACGATCCGGCCTGTCGACATCAGCCGTGGCGCGCAGTTTGATCCCGCATTTCGCTCAATTTCCCCCAATAGCCGCATCCCGGCGATCGTGGATCGCGCGCCTTCCGATGGCGGCGCACCGATCCCGATTTTCGAATCCGGCGCAATCCTGCTCTATCTGGCTGAGAAAACCGGCGCGCTCCTTCCGACAGATTTTCGGCGGCGTCTTGAAGCCCTC
>CAZJAY010000142.1:0-4730 GCA_964543915.1 uncultured Methylocystis sp.
GCCGTCGGCTCCGGCGCGCTCGGCGTGTCCGGCGATCGCAATCGCCTCGCGCGTGTTGTTCGAGCCGGCCCCGGCGATTACCGGCACGCGGCCGCGCGCGGCGCGGATGGTTTCGGTAATCACCCGCCCATGTTCTTCATGGCTGAGGGTCGGGCTCTCGCCGGTGGTGCCGACCGGCACGAGGCCATGGGAGCCGTTTTCGATCTGCCAGTCGACCAGCGCGTGCAGGGCCTCGATATCGACCTCGCCATTGGCGAAAGGGGTCACGAGCGCGGTGATCGACCCGTGGAAAATCGGCTTTTTGCTCATGTAAACAATCGCTCTCCTGCGCCTTATCGACGCCGCATTCGCGCATCCTGATACGACTGGAGTCTTCTCTTAGCCGCTGACGGCAGGCGAGAAAAGCCCCGCAGCGGCGGCGAATGACCGGCGCCCGTTAACGATCCGGAAGGCATTTGCGCGCAGCCTCCCGTGAAAGCAGGATGTTCAGGCCGATGAACTGGTCTTCTCGCATCAACGCCCGTACCGGGATTTTCGGCGCCGTTTCGGCGATCGCCGTCGTAATCGCCATTGGCGCCTACTCAAAGCGCCCGGCGGCTCCGCCCGTCGAGAGCGATGTTATCGACGGACCGGCCGTCGAAGCTGAAGCTTTGCCGAATGCGCCCGCCGGGACGCCTGCGGCGGTTCTCGTCGCGCCAGCGTCCGGTCACCAAGTGGAAATCGAAAAACCTGGCGCTGCGTCCGGGGCGGTCGCGCTACTCGGGGCTGACGCCGACGCATTCTTTCGCGCGCGCGCTGCTTACGCGGCCGGCGACTTCCGGGCCGGCGACCGGATCGGCGACGAGATCGGCGCGGGGGCGACAGAAACCGCCGCGCGCTGGGCCGCCCTGCGGCGCCATCCAAAAGAGGCGGGCTTCCACCGCCTTTCGGCTTTTCTCGCGACGCATCCCGACTGGCCTGCGGCCGACTGGTTGCGCAAGCGCGCAGAGGAGGCGCTTTTCTCCGAACATCAGCCCGACGCCATCGTTCTCGCCTGGCTGACGGCGACGCCGCCGACGACCGGATACGGAAGATTTCTGCTCGCCCGCGCGCTGGCGCGGCGCGGCGAATTCGATCGGGCGGCGGAACTGGCGCGGGAAGCCTGGCGCAACGACGACCTCGGCGCCGGTTTCGACGCCCGCTTCCAGAAGGAATTCTCGGAATTCCTGACGCCTGCCGATCATAAACGTCGCACGGAACGCCTGCTCTACGCCGGTCGCAACGCGCTCGCGCTGCGCGCCGCTGAATTTGTCGGCAAGGATTTCGTGCTTTACGCGCGCCTGCGTATGACGCTGGCGGCCGGCGGCGGGGCACGGGTTCCCCTGACGGCGACAGGCGCGCTTCAGGACGATCCCGGCCTGCTTTTCGCGCGTATCCATGCGCTGAACAACGCGAAGAAATTCAGCGAAGCGGCGGCCTTGCTGCGCCACGCCCCGACCGCGCCCGAAGCGGTGGTCGACGGGGACGCCTGGTGGATCGAACGCCGGCAGGCGGCGCGCAAGACGCTCGACGCCGGCGATGTCGACACCGCCTACCAGATCTGCGCGCGACATGCGGCCCGCTCGGTCGGCAACAGGGTCGAAGCGGAATTCATGGCCGGTTGGATCGCGTTGCGCTTCCAGGACGATCCGGCTCGCGCCGCGCGTCATTTCGCCGAGGCGGACAGCGTTGCGGAAACGCCGTTACAGAAATCCCGGGCGCTCTACTGGCGCGGTCGCGCCGCCGAATCGGCCGGCGGCGACGCCGAAGGGGCGCGCGGCTTCTATGCGAGAGCGGCGGAACATTCGACCACATTTTACGGCCAGCTCGCCGCCGCACGGCTTGGCGACACGCAACGGCATCCGCTACGGCCTGCGCCGGAAGCGGCGCCCGCCGAGGCCCGCCATGAGGCGGTTCGCGTCGTCGAGCTTTTACTTGCGACAGACGACGCCGACATCGCCGGCCCGCTCGCGATCGACGCCGCGAAGACGTTCACGGACAGCCGTCAGGTTGCGGCGCTCGGCGCGTCGATCGAAAGCCGCCGCGACGCGAAACTCTCGCTCGTCTTTGGCAAGCAGGCCGGCTATCGCGGCGTCGCGCTCGATCACGTCGCCTTTCCGTCCTACGGCGTGCCGGATTTCGAGGCGCTGCCCGGCTCGGCGGCGCGCTCGATCGTCTACGCCATCGCGCGACAGGAAAGCGCCTTCGATCCACGCGCGGTTTCATCCGCCGGCGCAATGGGCCTCATGCAGATGATCGCCTCGACCGCGCGCCACACGGCGGCGCAACGCGGCGTCGGCTTCGACATTTCCCGCATGTTGCGCGAGCCCGCCTTCAATGCGCAGCTTGGCGCGGCGCATCTGGGCATTCTCCTTGGCGAATACCGCGGCGCCTATCGCCTGACCTACGCCGCATACAACGCTGGCGGCGGCCGGGTGAAACAGTGGATCGACGCCTATGGCGATCCACGCCGCCCGAATGTCGATCCGGTGGATTGGGTGGAGCGCATTCCGATCGCCGAGACGCGAAACTACGTGCAACGGGTAATGGAGAATTTCATCGTCTATCGCGCCAAATTCGGCGACACCGCAACCCGTACGCCGCTGATCGAACTGGCGCGCGCTGGCGCGGGCCTGTAGCGGCGCGGGCTTTGGTCTGCTTCGTCAGACAGGCTAGATTGACGGGGGCTGCGCGCTTCTCGCGGGCGCTATTCTTGCGTTGGTGTCACCCATGTCCGCAGAGGCGCGCGCTATCGATCTCAACGCCGATCTCGGGGAAGGTTTCGGGCCATGGCGCATGGGCGACGATGCCGCGCTGCTCGACATCGTCACCAGCGCAAATGTCGCCTGTGGCTTTCACGCCGGCGATCCCGACATTATGGCGACAACCTTCGCGCGCACTCGGGACAAGGGCGTTGCGGTTGGCGCGCATGTCGCTTTTCCCGATCTCGCCGGCTTTGGACGCCGCGCGCTGGCGATGACGCCGGCGGAAATCGCCCGCGCCGTCGCCTATCAGATCGGCGCCGCGCAGGGACTGGCGGCGCTCGCGGGCGTCCGCATCGCCTATGTCAAAGCGCATGGCGCGCTCGCAAATCTGGCTGAGGCCGATCTCGCGGTCGCGACCGCCATCGCCGGGGCGACCCGCGCTGTCGATCCGTCGCTCACGCTGCTCGCCAACGACGGTTCCCCGCAAACGCAAGCAGGCCACGCCACAGGACAGAGGGTCCCGCAAGAAAACATCGCCGACCGCGCCTATGCGGCGGATGGTCGGCTGCTGGCGCGCAACCTCCCGGGGGCCGTAATCGACGATCCGAAAGCCGCCGTGGCGCACGTTCAGGCGATGCTTGCAGCCGGCGCGATTCGAACGATCGGCGGCCGCGAGATTCCAACGCCGATCGATTCGATTTGCGTGCATGGCGATTCCCCGCACGCAGTCGAAACAGCGCGGGCGTTGCGCGCGGCGCTCCTCGCCGACGGGATTGCGCTACGCGCCTTTACGGCGTCGTAATGCGTTACGACAGTCCGCGTTTCCTTGATCAGGGCGAAACCGCGCTGACGGTCGAGTTCGGCGATTGCGTCGACGAATCTGTGAATGCGCGCGTCCTCTCGCTCGACGCCGCCCTTTGCGCCGATCCGCCTGTCGGCCTGCGGGAAACCACGCCGACCTATCGTTCGCTGATGATGCGTTACGAACCGCTTGAAATCTCGCGTGCGGCCCTGGTCGCGGCGGTCGAGCGCCGCCTCGCCGAGGCGGCGCGCGGACCGGGGACCGCCGCGACCGGCCGACGCTGGACCATTCCCTGCTGTTACGATCCGGCGCTCGCGGAGGATATCGCCGAGGCCGCGGCGGCGTTGGAAAAACATCCGTCAACGCTCGCCGGCCTGCATGCCGGAGCCGGATACCGCGTCTACATGTATGGCTTTTCGCCTGGCTGGTGTTACCTCGGCGGTCTGCCGCCGGCGCTGGCCCTCCCCCGCCGCGCGGCGCCGCGCGAACCGACGCCGCCGGGGGCGGTGCTGATCGGCGGCGGACTTTCGCTGATCGCCGCCAATGCGATGCCGACAGGCTGGTATGTCATCGGACGCACGCCCGAGCGTCTCTTCGCACCCGCGCGGCGGGAGGCTTTTCTGGTGACGCCGGGCGATCGTGTGCGTTTCGAAGCCGTGGACCGCGAGGTCTTTCTGGCGCTCGACGCCCGCGCCGCCGCCGGCGAAATCGTTTCGCACATGCAGATGGGCGCATGAGCGCGCGCTTGCGGCTTCTGGCCGCGGGGCCGGGCGTCACCCTTCAGGACGCGGGCCGTTTCGGTTTCGCCCGCTATGGCGTGACTCCCGCTGGACCCATGGATCTCGCGGCCTTCCGCATCGCGACCGGCGCCGTTGGTGCGACGGTGGCAATCGAGATCTCGCTGGCCGGCGCAACAATGACGGCGGAAGAAGCCCCGCTTGCCGTCGCCATCGCCGGCGGCGACTTCATTCTGCGGCTCGATGTCGCGCCGCTTCCCGCCGCCTGTCTCATTCCGCTTGCGCCGGGCGCAACGCTCGCCGTGCGCGCCGGGGCCGCAGGGGCCTGGTGCTACCTCGCGATCGGCGGCGCCCCCCAAATACCTAGGCAGCTTGCAACGGACCCAACCCAAAGCCGCACGGGCCTTGCCCCGCCGCCCATCACAGGCGGCGCGATCCTGTGAATAAACGCCCCACCCAAGCCCCCGC
>CAZJAY010000143.1:0-4713 GCA_964543915.1 uncultured Methylocystis sp.
GCCGTCGCGGGAATCGCAATGGCGCCTTGGATCAGAGGATCGGATCGAGCGGGAAGGGATATTGCGCCGGGGGCCGATTACCGCTGGTGCCGGGAATGCCGGAGGGTTTCGTCGGCTCCCCGGGAGAATTCGGATCAAAGGCCGGCTGCAGGCCCTTCGCTGCCTGCTCGCGCTCCTGCGTCGCGCGCCGCTCCTTCGATTCGCGTTCGAGAACCTGATATTCGGGGGGCAGTTCCAGCGGTCCCTTGCGGCCGCAGGCGGAGAGGGCGGAAGCCAGCGCGCCGGCGAGCAGGACAAGACAGATCTTTTGGCGGGAGGTCACGCGAATTATCTCACGTATTCAAGGGGGTGTGCGCATTTCCTGACTCGCCCGGGGAGGCGCGCCCGAACAAAGGCGTCTAACGGAAAACTCTCTCGAATTCCTTTAGGCGTCCGCCTTCGAATTCCAGCCATTATAACGACGGCGACGCAGAAGGCGAGGCCACGCGGCGCCCCACGCGCGGCTGAGCGTAAACCCTGACCGCAATCAGCGCTTTACGGCGCCTCCTGCCGGCGATAGCTTCGAATCCATGACCCTCGCGCGAATGCTTCGATTAATTTGCATCCTTCTCGCCGGTTGCGCGCTGCCGCCCGGCGCGGCGCTGGCGAAAGTGCGAATTTCCATTGATCTGTCTTCCCAGCAGCTCACGGCGAGCCGTGGCGATGAGACCGTCACCTGGAAAATCTCGAGCGGTCGGCGCGGCTTCGAAACGCCGACCGGCCATTATAAAGTCTACAGGATGGAGCCCGATCATCATTCCGATGAATATGACCAGGCCCCGATGCCTTACTCGATGTTCTTTTCCCCGCGCGGCCTCGCCATACACGGAACCTTCGAGCGTGGCCTTGGCCGGCCGGCGTCGCATGGCTGCGTTCGCCTGTCCGACGCCAATGCGCGGCGTCTTTATGACTGGATCCGGGAAAACGGCGGCGAGAACGGTGGGGCCGAGGTTGAGATTTACGGGCAAACACCCGGACGCGGGCGCATCGCCGGCGACGGCGATTCCGCAGGCAGGCGAGACGACGCGGCCTTTTCCGGCCGGCGCACGCGTGATGTCGGCGATGACCCGTCGGACCGCGCGGCCGCCCCGTCGCCGACCCGGCTACGCGAGCGGTTTATCGATCCCTTCGACGACAGCGTCGAAAGCGTCTGGCGTTAGCCTTTTGTTCCGCTGGCCGTTGCGTACGCGCAACAGTCGGGAAAAGAGTCGCGCACAAGGCTCAAGTCCCGTTTGCGACAGCGCGTCAATGCGGGTAAGCGTGAAAGTAACGTTTCGTTAAATCGCCCGGGAAAGAGGAAAGATTTTGACTACATCGAAAACTCCCCTTCTCGACACGATCCGGTCGCCGCAGGATCTTCGTAAACTGAAGGCCTCGGATCTCCGGCAGGTCGCGGATGAACTCCGCCATGAGACCATTGACGCGGTGTCGGTTACGGGCGGCCATCTTGGCGCTGGCCTCGGCGTCGTCGAGCTGACTGTCGCGCTCCATTATGTTTTCGATACGCCCGCCGACCGGATCATCTGGGACGTGGGCCATCAGACCTATCCCCATAAAATTCTGACCGGTCGGCGCGATCGTATCCGTACGTTGCGTATGGGCGGCGGTCTTTCCGGCTTCACGAAGCGGGCGGAGAGCGAATACGACGCCTTTGGGGCCGGTCATTCCTCGACATCGATCTCGGCTGGCCTCGGCATGGCGATCGCCCGCGATCTGTCGGACGGAAACAATCATGTCGTCGCCGTGATCGGCGATAGCTCCATGTCAGCCGGCATGGCCTATGAAGCGCTCAATAACGCGGGCGCGCTCGACTCGCGGCTGATCGTCATTCTCAACGATAATGACATGTCGATTGCGCCGCCGACCGGCGCCATGTCCGCCTATCTCGCGCGCCTTGTGTCCGGCGGGGCCTATCGGTCGATCCGCGACGCCGCCAAGCAGCTCGCCAGCCATCTGCCGCGCTTCATCTATGACAAGGCGCGCAAGGCCGAGGAGTTCTCGCGCAGCTTTATCACCGGCGGCACGATGTTCGAGGAACTCGGCTTCTACTACGTCGGTCCCATCGACGGGCATAATCTCGACCATCTGCTCCCGGTTCTGCTCAACGTCCGCGACAAGGATGATGGTCCCGTTCTGGTTCATGTCGTCACGCAAAAGGGCTCGGGTTTCGCGCCGGCCGAAGAGGCCGCCGACAAATGCCATGCGGTGAACAAGTTCGACATGAAGACCTTCGCGCAGGTCAAACCGAAGGCCAATGCGCCGACCTACACGAATGTGTTTGCGCGCGCGCTGGTTGCCGAAGCCGAGCATGACGACAAGATCGTCGCCATTACAGCGGCCATGCCGTCGGGCACGGGACTTGATGTTTTCGGCAAGCATTTCCCGACGCGCACATTCGACGTCGCTATCGCCGAACAGCATGCCGTGACCTTTGCGGCGGGTCTGGCCTGCGAGGGCTACAAACCGTTCTGCGCGCTTTATTCGACCTTCCTGCAGCGCGGCTACGATCAGGTCGTGCATGATGTCGCGATCCAGCATCTGCCGGTTCGTTTCGCTATCGATCGCGCCGGTCTTGTCGGCGCGGATGGGCCGACGCACGCCGGCGCCTTCGATATCGCCTATCTCGGCTGCCTGCCCGACATGGTCGTCATGGCCGCGGCGGATGAGGCCGAGCTTATGCACATGGTTGCGACGGCGGCCGCCTACGACAACGGACCCATCGCATTCCGCTACCCGCGCGGCGAAGGCGTTGGCGTCGAGCTGCCGGAGCGCGGTGAAGTGCTTGAGATCGGCAAGGGCCGTATTGTTCGCGAGGGCTCGAAGGTCGCCATCCTCTCGCTCGGCACGCGTCTCGCAGATGCCCTGAAGGCGGCCGAAGAACTTGAAAGTTACGGGGTCTCGACGACGGTCGCCGACGCGCGCTTCGCCAAGCCGCTGGATCGCGACCTTGTGAGACGCCTCGCAGCCAATCACGATGTGCTGATCGCGGTGGAGGATGGCTCCATTGGCGGGTTTGGCGCGCAGGTTTTCCAGTCGCTGTCAGAAGACGGACTTCTCGACGGCGCGCGAGGCGCGTTCAAATTCCGTAGCCTCACCCTGCCCGACGCCTATATCGATCATGACAAATATGAGGTCATGATCGCGCGGGCGATGCTCGACTCGAAAGCGATGGTCGCACGTGTTCTCGAACTGCTCGGGGACGCGGAGACGGCTTCCCGCGTGATGATCGCGTAATCCTGGCCACCCGACGTCGCGGTCAGGGGTAAAACCCGTCCGGCGCCATCGTCAGGCATTGGGGAATGCGTGACGCAAACGCCCGATCCCTCCTGTCGGCGTGAGCGTCGCAACAGACTGAAATCCGCATGTCCAACGAAGATCAGAAGCAGAAGGTCGAGGCGCGCGCGCCGCGCGGCCTCGCCGACCGCGAGGCGGGCGAACTCGCCGCGACTGGCCGGATGCTGGATGTTATCCGATCCGTTTATGAACTCTACGGCTTCGAGGCGCTGGAGACGCCGGCGATCGAATATACCGATGCGCTGGGCAAATTCCTGCCGGATCAGGATCGACCCAATGAGGGCGTTTTCTCCTTCCAGGACGATGACGAACAGTGGTTATCGCTGCGTTATGATCTGACGGCTCCGCTCGCCCGCTTCGTCGCGCAGAATTTCGACCGTTTGCCGAAACCCTATCGCTCCTATCGCTGTGGTCCGGTCTATCGCAACGAGAAGCCCGGGCCGGGCCGCTTTCGCCAGTTCATGCAGTTTGACGCGGATACGGTTGGTTCTGCCTCGCCGGCCGCCGACGCCGAGATCTGCATGATGGCAGCCGACGCAATGGAGAAACTCGGGATCAGGCGCGGCGATTACGTCATCAAGGTGAATAACAGGAAGATTCTTGATGGTGTGATGGACTCACTGGGCCTCAGCGGGGAAAAGAATGCGGCCCGACGGCTGACCGTGCTGCGCGCAATCGATAAGCTGGATCGACTTGGGCCGGATGGCGTTCGGCAATTACTTGGCGCAGGCCGCAAGGATGAGAGCGGTGATTTCACAAAGGGTGCAGAACTCCAAGAGGACCAGATTGATCGATTCATGGCCTTCGTTTCATTGCAGGCCGGCACCATTCCTCTTCACGATGTAACAGGCGCTGCGGCTCTTTTGGATGTCGCCAAAGGAGTCGATCATACTTTCACGTCTGCCGGCCCGGGAGGACAGGCTACGCTTCGCGAGTCAAATCAGGGACTGCTAAAATTTTTATGCGAGCAATTAGGAAATAACGAAATAGCACGTGCAGGGATTGATGAATTGACTCAAATAAATTATCTGGTCGAAGCATCGGGGTCTGGATATTACCGTATCCGCATTGATCCTTCCGTGGTGCGCGGTCTCGAATATTACACCGGGCCGGTTTTCGAAGCCGATCTGACGTTTGAAACGCGGGACGAAAAAGGTCGGCCCGTCCGCTTCGGCTCGGTCGGGGGCGGCGGCCGCTACGATGGTCTTGTCGGGCGTTTCCGCAACGAGAACACGCCCGCGACCGGCTTCTCGATTGGCGTGTCGCGGCTATTTGCGGCGCTGAAACTTGTTGGCAGTCCCATCGTCACGGCGCAGCCGCATGTGGGGCCCGTCGTTGTTCTGGTGCTCGATCGCGAACGCGAACGCCTCGCCGACTATC
>CAZJAY010000144.1:0-4698 GCA_964543915.1 uncultured Methylocystis sp.
GACCACATTCTTCTGTCGCCGCTCGCTGCGAATCGGCTTGCGTCGGTCGAGATCGTCCGGGAAATGCGCGGCGCGGAGAAACCTTCCGATCACGTGCCGATTATGGCCACGCTATCGTCCTGACCGACCCGCTTCAATTACGTTCCCGCAGATAATCTTCGAGCAGGACGACAGCCGACTTGCGATCGGTCTCGCTCGCGTCGTTCAGCGCCCTCGCATGAAGGTCGCCGATCCATCCATCCGGTCCCGAGCCGGCGGTCGCATCGCGCGCCAGCGTCAGGAACATGAGTCCGCGCGCCCGCTGCACGGAAACGCCGTCGGCGCCGTCGAACATGATTCGTCCGAGCAGCGCCTGCGCCTGCGGGTGTCCCTTGCGCGCGGCAAGCTCCAGCCAGTTCACGCTCTGACGGGCGTCTTTTCTGACGCCGGCGCCGGCAAGATACATGCGGCCGAGGTTGTACTGGGCCTCGGCGTCGCCGAAATAGGTCGCGGCATAGCGGAAAAGTTCGAAAGCCCGATCCGGATCGGGCGCGATTTTGGCCGCCGACACGCCGTCGCGCAGATAGACCCCCACGGCCACGAAGGCGCTGGCGGCGATGGGGCGCTCCCTAGGCTCCGGCTCCTCGTTGCCGTAATGCTCGACGAGACGCGAGAAATAATCGTACGCCCGGGCTTCGTCGCGCGCGACACCGTCTCCATCGGCGTATATGCGTCCGAGCTTCCACTGCGCGAGAGCGACTCCGCCATCTGCGGCATAGCGCAGCGCCTCGATCGAAGTCGCCGTATCGCCGGCGCGATAGCGTTCGACGCCGATACGAAGCGCGGCGTGCGGGTCGCGGAACATCTGGAAGGTCGCGGCGGCATCGCCGCCCGAGGGTCGGGCTGCGTCAAGCGCCGGCGCCGGGTCGACGAGAGCGGCGCCAAACATTGCGAGGCTTGAAACCAGCAATAATGTCGGCAGCGCGCTGCGGCGCGCGGGTCGGCGTCCCGCGCCGTCAAAATTTTCTCTCGCCACGCCTGTCATCGACTCGTCCAGCTCTCTTGTCCACCGGCGACGGATCCCGCCGCTGCGCAGGAAGACGACGCCATTCCATCTCCTCGACGGCGGGGGCGACGACGCGCTGCGATGATCGTTTGTTGAGGGTCATTTGCGGCTGAAAAGCGGTAGGAAAGCGAAAACCGCGCGGCGCTCCTCGTATAAAACCAGGATGTTGCAAAGAAGGCACAATTTCCGCGTCGGAATACGATTCGTTAACCCCGCGCCCTGTTTCGACTGTCGCCGCGCATGTGGCCGCGACGGACTGTATTCCGGCCTGTCGTTCTTCTATAAACTGTTGTTCCGGGGACCGGACGAGGGGAAGCAGGAATGGCGAAGTTTTCGGGCGTATCGGGCGCGATGGTCATGGCGGCGGTCGGGATCATGTGGGTTTCGGGCGCAGCCGAGGCCGGCGACGCGCGTCAGGGCGCCATAATCGCGCGCCGTTGGTGCGCCGCCTGCCATGTCGTCGACCCGGACCAATTGTCGGCCTTCGCCGACGCGCCGTCATTTTCCGACATCGCCCTGCGCCGGACGGATCGCAGGCAACTCGCCAATTTCCTCGCCGATCCGCATCCGCCGATGCCGGATATGCATTTGTCGCGCAAGGAGATCGACGATATCGTATCCTATATTCGCAGCCTTGATCCGCGGCCGGCCCCGTCCGGCGAACCGGAGGGCAAGGACGCGCCTCCGCCCGGCAGGGGCTGACCGCGCCCGGTTGTCCGCCGGCTGAGGGTCCGACCCGGTTTCAGTCATGCCCTATTTCGTCAAGGAAGCCTTCCGGACCCTTCAGGGGGAAGGACTTAACGCTGGCCGCGTCGCCGTCTTCTGTCGGTTCGCCGGCTGCAATCTCTGGAGCGGACGCGAGGCGGATCGCGCCGCCGCCGTCTGTCGCTTCTGCGATACGGATTTCGTCGGGGTGGATGGCGAAGGCGGCGGCCGCTTCGACGACGCGTCGGCGTTGGCGACGCATCTTGCAACGCTCTGGGGGACGGACGCCGCCGAACGCTTTGTCGTCCTGACCGGCGGAGAGCCGCTTTTGCAGGTCGATTCCGCCCTCGTCGACGCCCTGCATGCGGAAGGCTTCCGGATTGCGCTCGAAAGCAATGGCACGCTGCCCGCCGTGTCCGGGATCGACTGGGTTTGTATTTCGCCGAAGGCCGATGCGCCGCTCGTTCAGACATCAGGCGACGAGCTGAAGCTCGTCTATCCGCAGCCGGGGGCGGAACCCGGTCGCTTCGAGCGGCTCGACTTTCGCCATTTTCTGCTTCAGCCCATGGACGGGCCGGAAATTCTGCGCAATACGAGGGCGGCGATCGATTATTGCCTCGCGCATCCGCGCTGGCGTCTGTCGCTGCAGACCCACAAGACGATCGGGATCAAATAGAAGTGGCGAGCTTCGAGGTTTTTCGCGAATTCTATTTCGAGGCGGCGCACGCGCTCTACGACCCCGAAGCGCCGGCGGGCGGGAAATACCGCAATCTGCACGGCCATTCTTTCCGGGTCCGTGTGACGCTGCGCGGCGAACGGTTGCCCGAAGAGCAATGGGTGATCGATCTTGGCAAGTTGGGCCGCCGCCTCGCGGCGCTTCGCGAGGCGCTCGATCATTCCTTCCTCAACGATCTTGAGGGACTGGGAAAGCCGTCGCTGGAAAATCTGTGCCTCTATATCTGGCGCAGCCTCGCGCCGGATTTGCCGGGTCTTTTCGAGGTTGGGCTCTACCGTGACAGCCTGTTCGAGGGCTGTGTCTATCGCGGCGATTGAACCGCGTCTCCGTCGACCGTTGAACCCTGTCGCCGTCCGGTTGCGGCGGTTGGTCGCTATTGCGCAAGCCCGACCCGGTCACTAGGGTGCGCGTTTTCAGGCAAAGCATCCACCGGAAATGCGCCGCCGTTATCGGCCGGTCGTTTAAAAAGAGTGGAGCCTTCGGGGGGATTCCGGAAAATGGCCAATAACAAGGTTATCAGCGCCGACGAGGCGATTGCGCTCATTCGCGACAATGATGTCGTGACGACGACGGGTTTTGTGCAAAGCTGTATTCCGGAAGCGTTGCACGCCGCGTTGGAGAAGCGGTTCGTCGAGACGCAGCATCCGCGCGATCTGACGCTGATTATGACGGCCGGCGCCGGCGACAGCAAGGGCCTCGGCACAGGCCGCTTCCATCATGAGGGTCTTTTGCGGCGGGTTATCGCCGCGAATTTCGGCCGCATGCCGAAGGTCGCCCAGGCGGCGCAGGAAGAGAAAATCTGCGGTTATAATTTGCCGCAGGGCGTGATTTCCCAGCTTTATCGCGCCTGCGCGTCGGGACAACCCGGCCTTTTCTCGAAGGTTGGCCTCTACACCTATGTCGATCCGCGTTTTGGCGGCGGCAAGGTGAATGAGCGCACCCGCGAGGACATGGTCAAATACCATAATATTCAGGGCGAGGAGTGGCTCTTCTATATCGCCACAAAAATCGACGTCGCCTTCATTCGCGGCACGAGCGCAGATCCTTCCGGCAATATCAGCATGGAGAAGGAGGCGCTTGTTCTCGACAATCTCGCGCAGGCGATGGCTGCGCGCAACAATGGCGGCCTCGTGATCGCCCAGGTCGAGCGCATCGTCGAGCAGGGCTCGATCAAGCCCAAGGACGTACATGTGCCGGGCGTTCTCGTGTCCGCGGTCGTCGTGGCCGAGTCGCCGGAAATGCATCGCATGAATTACGGCGTAATCTATAATCCGGCGCTTGCGGGCGAAATCCGCGTGCCCGTCGAGAAGCTCGCGAAGATGCCGCTCGACGAACGCAAGGTCATTGCGCGCCGCGCGGCTTTCGAGCTTCCGCCGAATGGCGTGGTCAATCTCGGCGTTGGCGCGCCGGAAGGCATTTCGGCCGTTGCGAATGAGGAAAAGGTCACGCCCTATATCACGCTGACAACCGAGGCCGGCGCCATCGGCGGCGTGCTTGCGTCGGGTTCGAGTTTCGGCGCCGCCACCAACGCCGATTGCATCATTCAGCAGAATCAGCAATTCGACTTCTACGACGGCGGCGGATTGGACATGACCTGCCTCGGCATGGCCGAAGCGGACGTGCAGGGCAACGTCAATACGTCGAAATTCGGCGGTCGTCTCAATGGCTGCGGCGGTTTCATCAATATCAGCCAGAACGCCCGCCTTGTCGTTTTTGCCGGCACCTTCACCAATGGCGGTCTGCGCGTCGCGATTGAGGATGGGCAGGTCAATATTCTTCAGGAAGGCCGCAACAAGAAGTTTCTCAACTTCGTTGAGCAGATCACCTTTTCCGGAAAATTCGCCCAGAAGCGCAAGCAGCCTGTCTATTACGTGACCGAGCGCTGCGTGTTCCAGCTCAAGGACAAGGGGCTGGAGCTGATCGAGGTCGCGCCGGGCATCGATATCGACAAACACATTCTTCCGTTTATGGACTTCAAGCCGATCATCAATGTTCCGCAGCCCATGGACAAACGCATCTTCATCGACGAGCCCATGGGCCTGCTCAATGATCTGATCAATCTCAACATGTCCGATCGCGTCACCTATGACCCGGATCGCAACATTCTGTTCGTCAATCTCGAAGGCTGGAATGCGCGCACCAAGAAGGACATTGACGAATTACGCAAGACGCTTGTCGAGGCGTCGGAGAAAGTCGGCAAGCGGGTCAACTC
>CAZJAY010000145.1:0-4685 GCA_964543915.1 uncultured Methylocystis sp.
CTAGTTGACCTCTTACTTTTAGGCCGCGCGCATTTTCCACGAGGGAAAGCCATGAACCGATGGGTTCGCGAGGCTGATGTTGCCAGAGCATTTTGACGCCATGTGCGCCACGCCTGTTCAGCGATCGGGCGAAGGCGCCCCGAATCATCATGTCGCCGCCACTGTCCGTGACGTTGAAGAGGCTTGCGTAGCCTTCGATGATCCCGGTGTCGTCCTGAGAAGACGCTAATTCGGGAGCAGAAAGCGGGCGTGAGAGCGCCGGATGACGTGATCGTGCGGTCAAGGCTTTTTCGCCCGGTTTCCGGTGAAAGAGCGTGGATTTGCCGCGCGTGCAAGAGTTTGCATTTGAGCGAGATTTTTCACGAACTCCCGAAAAACATCAGTGGGGTCTTTCGACTTTGTTGATAGGGGAGGCCATAACGCATTCATGATCTGGAGGTGACGTTTCAGCTGTTTCATCCTTCGCTCCCACAGCGTCGATTAAAGCGCGCAATCTCTTTCACAAATGCGTCGAGACGACGCGTAGCTTCGCCGAGTTGACGTAGCGCGAGATTTGCCTGAGCCGTCGCGACACAAGCCCAAAGGAAAAGTGCGAGATGCGCAAGATCGCCTCGCTCGATAATCGTTTTCAAGATTTCAGACATAAATTTCGTTCTCGTTGCCGACTAGTGATGTCGTCTGACGCCAGAAGGCGCGATTGGCTTCCTGATAATTGGCGAACGTATTGTCGCCCGGCAGACCGAGCAACAGCGGCGGCACGCCGAAGGCGAGGGCGATCTCGCGCGCGGCGCCGGCGCGGGTTTCGGAGAAATCCATATCCTTTGGCGAGAGCGAGAGCGGTTTCCAGTCGATGCCGCCTTCAAGCAGCAGCGGCCGGCCGGCGTTGAGCGCGCCGGAGAAGTTCTCTTCGAGTTCGACGCGCAGCCGCGTGAACTGTTCGTCGGTGAGATGCGCGCCATCGGGGCGGGCGTAGACCAGCGCGCCGGAGGGACGGGCGGAGTTATCGAGCAGCGCCTTGTTCCAGAAGGTCGCGGCGTTGTGCGTGTCGAGCGCGGTCTGCGCGGCGGCGAGCGGGGCGAGGCCGTAGTAATCGTCGAGCGGGTTGAAAAGGCGGATGTGCAGGATCGGTTCGATCCCCTCGCCGCGCAGGTCGTAGCGTGTTTGGTCGGCGCCGGCCTCCCGGAATCGGGAGGCCGGTTACCTGTACGGCGCCCGGTAAGGGGAAAAACCTTTGGCCGCGATAAGATCGGCGTCTTCGGGCTTTATCACTTCGCCATCCATGTCAAAGGCGAGAATATCGTCTGTCCCGAACACCTCGTAGAGAAGCTTCGGAATGACTCTCAACAAATCCGGGCCTTCTTTATTGTTGCGCTGTACGATGAAACTGTATTTCGCATCGAGGCCATTCTCAAGAGCGCTCTCCCGAACGTATTGAGCGCAGGTTTTGGGCTTTGAAGCCCAGAAATATTGCATGACCTCTAGATGGAGTCTGTTAAGCTCCCCGGTCAGTTCACCTGTCTTGTCTTCTGACAGACTTGAGCTGCAAATCACCCACATCGCCATGTCCAAACTCCTTTACAGCATCCGAGGCGTATCAGGTGCGGATTATGCCGCTTCTATTTTTCCTGCCCCGCAAATAATAGATTTCACCCAGTCTGTCGATAATCCAAAGCTTTTCCAGTCCATTGACTGGATAAAACAGTAGGTAATTATCGATCTCATTAACGGTGGCCGATGTGTCGCGCAGGTTCAATACAATATTCCTTGCTTGATTATTCTCGATTTTTTCTTGGACGATGCCCACAATATTTCGCAGCCGATCAGTTTTTGGAGCATAATTATCGAAGACTTCGCCGTCGATCCGATAATCCGGGTCCTTCAATCCCTCGACGATCGGCTTTTGCTACACACTGTGTCCTGCCGCAAATAGAAGATCGGCGCTCTCGTTTTCTCGATAAAGACCTCGTCGCGTTTCGGGATCGTCGCGTTCGGATATTTTCGCGCGGCGTCCCGAGAGATTCGGGAAGACGCTGAAGCTGCCCGGCGGGTTATTATGACCAATGCCCGGGCGCGACAGTTCTTCCAGTCGCGCCCGCGCGTCGTTGCGCCAGCTTTCATAGCGCGCGATATCGCTCTCGATATTCTCCGGATCGGTCAGAACGGCGTTCGGTCGCCAGCCGGGATCGCGCGCACGCACATGCGTCATCGATGCGACGGCTTCCTCGCGCGCGGCGTCAAGCCGGTCGAGCTGTTCAGTGGAAGAAAGATTTGGTTTACGCGCGTTACGTCAGAACCCTCTTAAAGCAGCAGGCAGGTTATTCGTTATGCAAAAAGCCGTGGATGGCGAGTTTGTCCCATGCAGTGGCTTACCGGAGACTTACTTGACCTCAGCAAAGAATGACAGGATATAGTCTAGGAATCCCGTGCAATTTCCCTCATCGCCGCGAAACGGCGAGATATCCGCGCGCGTGCTTCTCCAAATCAGGCGCCGCGATGCCTCGTCGTATTTATCGCTCAAAAGCTCCTCGAGATATTTTTTTATGACGATACGATCCTCGGGGGGCGTATTAGCGATTGCATCCTCGATCATGCCTTCGCCATCCGGAAAAATGACGTCTATATCCTGATGAAAAAATTTTGTGAATTTCATAAATTCTTCCGGTATTTTTTCATTTGACATGTCTTTTTCCTGTCAGGGGTTATCCGGGTATGCGGTCTTAATAAAGAAGCCGACTGGCGATTTTGAACTGTGAATGATCACGATCGTAAGGCCGTAGGTGTCGCGTATCTGCACGGAAGAATTGAATTTTGGCGCGAATGATTCATATCCGGTTTTAAATTTGAAGTTTTCATGAATCACGATTCCGTTTATTTTTCCTTTGGCGACAGCTTCAACGCTTTTGCGATTGTTTGCAAGCGTCATGTTGACAAGCTTGTTTGCCACTGTGAGCGAAGTAAACGAGCCGACTCTGTCTTTCCAAAATCCCCATGGACCGAATCTTCTGCGACTATTAATCGTTATTTGTTTGAGTTGATCGTGACTTTTCGCTACATGACTGTAGGCGTGTCCCTCATGATCGCCGCCCTCGTGGTCGAGTAAGTCAACGCGCAATACTTCAAACTTCCTTCGATTGAATTGCCGCCCGCGTTACTCGCAATCTTTGGTTCGTCATTCCCCGCGATCAGAATGTCTTGCGTCGCGTCGGCGGTCGCATCGCTTCGCGCGGCGCCGGGCGGTCGGCGGTTCAACCACGAGACGCCGAAACTCCCGCCGCTCCCGCCGCCACCCCCGCCGCCGCCTTCCGCCACCCATCGGCCGCCATCGCTTGCGCCGGCCGGCGCGCGGGGTTGATCGGGGCGGTAGCGCAGCTCCGGCGCAACGGCCGCGCCCGCATCGCCGCCCGCAATGTCCCGCGCATCTTTCGGCGCGGGCCCGTAGCCGGCCGCCTCGCGCTGTTCGTCGCGCGTCAGAAAAGCGGCGTCGCCGATGCGGCGCCATTCGCGGGCGCGTTCCTCGGCGAGCGCGTCGATCGAATCGAGATTGGCTTCAATCCGCAGCGCGCCATAGCCCGGCGCGAGCCATGCGGCGAAACTGTTCTGCAGCCGGCCGACAAGCGGGATCACGGTCTGACGCCAGAAGGCGCGATTGGCTTCCTGATAATTGGCGAACGTATTGTCGCCCGGCAGACCGAGCAACAGCGGCGGCACGCCGAAGGCGAGGGCGATCTCGCGCGCGGCGCCGGCGCGGGTTTCGGAGAAATCCATATCCTTTGGCGAGAGCGAGAGCGGTTTCCAGTCGATGCCGCCTTCAAGCAGCAGCGGCCGGCCGGCGTTGAGCGCGCCGGAGAAGTTCTCTTCGAGTTCGACGCGCAGCCGCGTGAACTGTTCGTCGGTGAGATGCGCGCCATCGGGGCGGGCGTAGACCAGCGCGCCGGAGGGACGGGCGGAGTTATCGAGCAGCGCCTTGTTCCAGAAGGTCGCGGCGTTGTGCGTGTCGAGCGCGGTCTGCGCGGCGGCGAGCGGGGCGAGGCCGTAGTAATCGTCGAGCGGGTTGAAAAGGCGGATGTGCAGGATCGGTTCGATCCCCTCGCCGCGCAGGTCGTAGCGTGTTTGGTCGGCGCCGGCCTGGTAGAGCCATGCGGCGGGCCAGCCGTTGCGTCCGGGAACCACGCGCATGCGCTCGGGCCGCAGAGCGTAGAATTCGCGCGGGAGGCCGTCGAGCGTGACGGCCTCGACATAGGCGTTGCCGTGGAGCAGCAGATTGGCGCAGAGCGCCTCGATGAATTCGACGCCGCTGTCGCGCGGGTTGGGACGCGCGAGGCGCGCCAGCAGCGGATGATCGATCGCCTCGTCGCGCCCTTCATAGATCAGCCAGGGGATGGAGGCGACGGCCGCCGCCACCATGCGCACGCAGCGATGGCAGATGGCGTTGCGCTCGTAGCCTTCGCGGGCGAGGGCGTTGGCGTCGCGCGTCAGCCAGTGCGGCTGGCCGAGGGTATGGAGGGCGAGAAGCTGGCCGGCGCGCGAGGTTTTCTGTTCGCGCGGCGGCGCGAGCGCGCGCCGTAGCCGCGACATGATCGTGGGCATTTTAATCCTCAAAAACGGGAGGCGCGGGGCCGGGCCGGGATGCTCTAGTGACCCGTTTCAGAAATTGCTAGCCATATTTTTCGCTCTCCGATTCAATG
>CAZJAY010000146.1:0-4630 GCA_964543915.1 uncultured Methylocystis sp.
TTCAAATTGCATCCGGAGCAGCTGGAGCGGGCGATCACGCCGCGAACCAATTGGCTGGTGCTCAATTCTCCGTCCAATCCTTCGGGGGCGGCCTACAGTTTCGACGAGATGAAAAAGGTCACGGATGTGCTGCTCCGTCATCCGCAGGTGCATGTGCTGACCGACGATATCTATGAGCATCTCGTCTACGGCGATTTCAAATTTGTGACGCCGGCGCAGGTCGAGCCGGCGCTGATCGACCGCACGCTGACAATGAATGGCGTTTCGAAAGCCTATGCGATGACGGGCTGGCGTATCGGCTACGCGGCCGGTCCGTCAGCCCTGATCAAGGCGATGGATATGTTGCAGGGGCAACAAACATCTGGCGCCTGTTCCATCGCGCAATGGGCGGCCGTGGAAGCGCTCGACGGTCCCCAGGAGCATCTCACGATTTTCCGCAAAGCGTTCGAGGAGCGGCGGGATCTTGTCGTCTCCATGCTTAATCAGGCCAAATATCTCAAATGTCCGACGCCGGAAGGCGCTTTCTACGTTTTCCCTTCCTGCGCGGAGGCGATTGGCCGCCGTACGCCCGATGGCCGTCTCATCGAGAGCGACGCAGATTTCGTGACAGCGCTGCTTGAAGCGCAGGGCGTCGCCGTCGTCCAGGGTTCTGCATTCGGGACGGGCCCCAATTTCCGGGTTTCCTACGCGGCTTCGGCGCTCGTGCTGGAAAAGGCTTGCCACAAGATACAGGCGTTCTGCGCGAGCCTCGTTTGAGGCCCCGCGGACGGCGAAGGGCTCGCCGTCCGCCAAGCGTCGCGCTATCTAAAGTGTGACGCGGACGGCCGCAAACCCGGAAAACGTAATGACCCTGTTCCTGTTGCTGGTACTCGCGGCCCTGAGCGGCGCGATCTCCTATATCTCGCTTTTGCCGGATAAATTCCGCGTCGCCCGCTCCATCGTGATCAACGCGCCGCCGGAAGCGATTTATCCGTTGATCAACGATCTGCAGTCGTGGCGGCAATGGTCTCCGTGGGGCAATGGCGTTCCTGCGACGGCGGTCGAACAGGAGGGGCCGCCGCTTGGGGCCGGTTCGCTCGCGCTCTGGAGCGAGGACCGCGATCTCGGGAAGGCGAAGCTGAAAATTATTGAAAGCAGTCCAAACGATCGCGTCGCGCTACGTCTTCAAATGTCAAAGCCCTCCGCCCAGATCCACGATCTTCGGTTCGATCTGCGTCCGGCCGGCGAGGGGACTGAAGTGATCTGGCAGGGATCGACCCGGCTCGACTTCATGGGCAAGGCGTTTAACGCATTAAAAGGTTTTGAAAAGAAAACCGGCGATCGCTTTGACGCGGGGCTGAAAAAATTGAAGGTTTATGTCGAAGAGCGTGTCTGAACCTGGATCAACATGAATTCGGAAGAAAGCGCGGCTCCCGAAAGAGCCGCGTTTTTTGTCGTCTACTCAGACAGCCGCGTCGTACATTTCCTCGACATGCTCCCAGTTGACGAGATGTTCGAGGAACGTCTTGAGGTAATCTGCGCGTCGGTTGCGGTAGTCGATATAGTAGGAATGTTCCCATACATCGGCGACGAGCAGCGGAGAGGCGCCGTGGATCAGCGGATTTTCGGCATTCGGCGTCTTGCGCAGCGCCAGCCGCCCATCCTTCAATTCGAGCCAGATCCAGCCCGAACCAAATTGCGCGAGGCCCTCTTTCTGGAAGTCTTCCCTGAACTTGTCGACCGAGCCAAACGAGTCGACGATGAGCTTTTCGATTTTGCCAGGGATCGCGCCGCCGCCATTGGGCTTCATCCACTTCCAGTAATGATGGTGGTTGTAGTGCTGCGCCACGTTGTTGAAGATCGGCGTATTGCGATTATACGCAGTGACGATCACTTCCTCGATCGGCTTGCCTTCGTATTCGGTGCCCTTCACGAGATTATTGGCGTTCGTGACATAGGTCGCGTGGTGCTTGTCGTGATGATACTCGAAGGATTCGCGCGACAGATAGGGCTGCAGTGCGTCATAGGCGTAGGGCAGATCTTCCAGCGTGAATGACATTTACCTCTCCTCGTCGGGGATTGAGCCGGACGCTCGAGACGTAAGTAGACCGCTGTGTCGCGGGCGGCAATGACCGGTTCGGGCCGGAGCTTCGCGTAAACATGCCAAAAAGGCCCGGTCGCCGACCGGGCCTTTCCTTTTTCATGGCCGCAAAGCGCCTTCAGACCGTCGCGCCTGCCGCGTGCCCCTGGCGGTTCGCCCGCGCCCTCAGCGCGAACCAAAGCACGGCGATGAGCGACAGAAACCCGACTCCGTACAGGATATATTCGATCATGCCCCAAAAAGTGTAGAGACCGACCGAGAAGGGGAAGCGCGAGACCCACTCATTGCCCAGATCATCGCGAACCGTGACGAAGCCGACATAATGACCAGGCTCCCTGAAATCATGTTCGAAGGTCAGAATGCCGTTTCGGTAGACCCGGGGATCCACTTTTGCCACGGTGACGGAGCTGAGATCGCCTTTTTCATTCGCTTCGCCGCCGACATCCCGGATGATGCGTAAACCGATCGCCATGTCGCGTAGTTCGGGGGAGACGGCGTTCAATGCAATGACGGTCGGTCCCGTCTGGGCGATGTCCTCGCAGAACTCCTGTTCCTCGCCACTACGCTGATAGGCGATGAAATGCATCGTGCTCGGGCCGATGCGCATCACGCATTGATCCTGTTCGAGCTTGACCCCGCCATGGGCCAGTGCGGGCGTTACGACACACCCCGAGAGCAGGGCGGCGGCGACAAAAGCCAGCACGCGAGGCGCGCGCCCGAAAACTCGTTCCCTCATCAAACCAATCCTTCCACTCGCGCCCGGCGGCCGGCCACTTCCGGCGCACTTTGGCTGCCCGTCTTTCCAGGGGCTTATCGTCGGGAGATTTGAAGCAGATCCGATGATTACTATGCGTCATCAAGACGCATACAATAAAACTCACAAAGCATTGAAAAATAAAAATTTATTACGCTTTCTTAGGTCGGGCCTGCTTCCTGTAACCAGATATTGTAATAAAGTGAAAAAATAAACATATATATAGATTTTTATTTCTGCCGGTCTTCAGTGGATTTTTCGGCAAGCAAGTAAAAAAACTTAAAACTATTTATTAAGAAGTATAAAGTAATATAAAAAATAAAAATTATTTAAAAAACAAAATAAAAATCTTTCGATGCAAGATGAAATGATTTTTTGTTCATCGCTTATCAAAGCCCTGATTCCGCCCGGACTTCACGATAGACTGCGGAAAATCGATAAAGAGGCGACAAATGAATCGTGATTTTTCGGGCTGGGGAGTCGTCATTTCGGGCGCCTTGCTTGCCAGCGGCGGGCTATATGCGATGTGGGCCGGCTGGGAATATGTGCAGCTCGAACGCGGCTGGAGCCAGTTTATCGCCGGCGCGGTCGCGCTTTCGGGCGGCGTCGTCACGATCGCGATCGGGCGTCTTATCCGCGTTCTCCTGAGATTCTCCGTCTTTGCGCCGGAAGCGTCGGCGTCTGTTGCAGCGTCTTTCCCGACTGATTTTCCGCAGGCGGAAACTTCAATGGGCCGCGCGACGAAGCGCGCCTCGAAGCCGTCATACGCCACCGATCCCGCGCCGGCGTCCGCGCAGCGTTATCCGGAGACGGAAATAGCGTCGGATCCCGAAGCGCCGGCTGAACTCGATCGTTATACGGCCGGCGAAGCGACCTATGTGATGTTTTCGGATGGCTCGGTTGAAGTGCATGCGCAGACCGAGGTGCGCCGTTATCCGACGATCGCCGCATTGCGCGCCGAAGCGGGCGTTCAACGGGACTGAAAACGGGCGCGCAAGTCAGCTCTCGCCGTCGCCCCAGATCAGGAAGAGCGCGGCGTCGCCAGGCACGCCATCCGGAAAATCAACGATCTGGGCGGCGATCCTGAAACCGAGCGGCTGCAAGTCGTCGCGCCAGCGGCGGAAGATGTCCGCCGGCTCGCCCCGCAGCGTTTCGGGCCACAGCGGGTCTGGGGCGTTGATCGCCCGGCCGCCGTCGCTGCACAGCTGTGCGGGAAATCGCGTGAGCATGTATTCGCGCAGGCCTGTCGCCGCCGCATGTCTCGCGTTCGTCAGCGTCTGTCGCCATTGCGCCTCTTCGAGTCGCCGTCCGGCAAGCTCTTCAATCCGGGCCTTGCGTGCGGCGTCTCCAGCCTGTCGTCGCGCCGCCGCTTCCTGTTCGAGCGCATGTTCGTGGGCGGCGACGAGCGCCCGAAACGCCGTGGCCGAAATCGCTTCCGGGTAACGCCGCTCTTCTGGCATTCCGGCTTCGCGTGCCGCAGCGATTGACGCAACGGCGGCTTCGCGTCCGCGCATCGCGTCGATAACGGCTTTTCGCAGCACCAGGCCGACGAGACGTTCGCCCTCGACGACCGGTATGCGTTTCAGATGACGGCTTTCCATAAGCCGCAGAATGTCGGCGAGCGCGGCGTTTTCCGGAACCGAAACGGGATTATGCGTCATCACATCGCGCAATAATCGTTGATCGCCGGGGGAAATGGCCGGACGCCGGCGCTTGCGAAGCAGGAACTGCGGGATATCGCATGTAGCGTAGGCGTCGCCGCTCCGGCCTTGCGACAGATTGCTGCGCGTCACGAT
>CAZJAY010000147.1:0-4591 GCA_964543915.1 uncultured Methylocystis sp.
TATTCTGCAGCAGCATCTTAAGCCTGCCGTAGAGAGCATTGATTGTGCGATTTTAAAAGGTGCCGGGATCGATAAAGAGCGCCATAGGCTTGGAGAAGTTTGCTACGAGTCGTTCGGCGCAACGGCGCATTTGAGGATCGGTGCTCATCTGAAATGTAAAAGTGGTGGCTTGATACCAGCAAGCATTAGCGAAAATGTAAAGATAGAGTTCGATATAAACGGGAAGGACTGCAGTACTTCAAACCCGAAGGTCAGTCCCAGCGGTGAATTAGCCAAAGCGCTCGCGGAAATCGCTGGAGCCAACGGCAAATTGAAGAAGGCTGTAGAAGATGCCCTCGTTCAGATATGTAAAAAGTAAGCGCGCATGAATTTCATGTCGTCGTAAGGCATTGCAAAGCTATAAATAGATTCAGAATTTTAAGTGTATTTAGGGGGAGGCAATAGCCTAGAACTCACGAGCCCGCGCACGGAGTTGCCGACGAGGAATTCCGACGGGAGATCGGCAAGCCGCAGAACTGTCTCCCGCGCGCGCCCCTCGGCGATGAGCCGCGCGCGCAGCGTGCCGGGCAACAGTCCGCTGGCGAGCGGCGGGGTCAGCAGCGCGTCGCCGTCGGCTACAAAGAGATTGCCGCGCGCGGTTTCGCAGAGTTCGTCGCGCGTGTTGAGGAACAGCACCTCATCCGCGCCATGGCGCGCCAATGCGTCCGCCAGCGGATCTTCATAGCGCGCGCGGCGTGTCGTTTTGTGCTGAAGCAGCGGATCGGCCGGATCGAAACGCGGTTCCGCCAGCGCGACCCGCCAGACGGTTTCAGGCGCGATCGGCCTAATTGGCGTCAGGCCCGTTTCGATCGTCCCGTCACGCGACAGGACAAGGCGCACGCGCAGCCTGGGCGCGGCAGGCGCGGCGACGGCGGCCGCAAGCGCGGCGCGAACATTCTCTGCTGCATGCGCAAAGCCAAGCGCCGACGCCGACGCCGCAAGGCGCGCGAGATGTTCCGGGAGGAGCGCGTAACCGGCCTCCACCGTCCACAGCAGGGTTTCGATCAGCCCGAAGTCGTCGGCGAGCCGGTCAGGAAGCGGGCCTTGATCAGACATTCCTCATACTCTTCGCGCGCGCGCGAGTCGGCGACGATCGCCGAACCGACGTTGCAGACGAGTTCGCCGTAGGGGAACAGGGTCAGCGTGCGGATCGCGACATTGAAGCGAATGTCGCCCCCGGGCGCGATCATGCCGAACGCGCCGCAATAGACGCCGCGCGGCGCGCATTCGAGATCGCGGATAATTTCCATCGCCCGGATCTTCGGCGCGCCCGTCACCGAGCCGCAGGGAAATAGACCTGCAAAAAGGCCTGCGAGGGTCACCTCGGGCCGCCGCCGCGCCTCGAAGCCGGAAGTCATCTGAAGCAGCGTCGGATAGGTCTGGATCGTGAAGAGATCGGTGACCTTGACCGAACCCACTTCGGCCAGCCGTGAAAGATCGTTGCGCAGCAGATCGACGATCATCAGATTTTCGGCGCGCGATTTCTCGTCCTCGACGAGATGTTTGGCGCGCATCATATCCTCGGGCGGCATGATCCCGCGCTGCGCCGTGCCCTTCATTGGCCGCGCCCGCACATCCCGTCCTTTCGCCTCAAAGAACACTTCCGGCGACAGCGAAACCACCGTTTCCTCGCCCAGCGCGACGACCCCGCCATAGGCGACCGGCTGGCGCCGTCGCAGGCTTCGGTAGAGCGTCAGCGGATCGCCCGTATAGCGGCCCCGCAGCGGGAAGGTCAGATTGATCTGATAGACGTCGCCCGCGAAGATATAGTCGCGGCACTTGTCGAACTGCGCGGCGTATTCCGACTCGCTCCATGCTGGCGTCAGCGAAATGGTGGTCGCCGGCCCCTCGGCCGGGGTCAGTGTCGTCTGAACCGGCGCGCGGAAGACCCCGAACAGCAACAGTGGGGTGCGCGGCTGCGGCGTCGTCTGGTTTCGAAACTTTGGTTCGAGCGCGTAGCCGAGTTCATAGCTTGCGTAGCCGGCAAGGTAGAGGCCGCGACGCGTCGCCGCCTCCATACGCGCGAACGCTTCCGCAGTCTCCGCAGCGTTGCGCGCGACAATGATCTCTTCCGGCATGTCGAACAAAAGCGCGCGCCCGCCATCCCGCCCTTCCTCGAACAGGACATAGGGCCGCGCCGGCGCCGGTTCGGGCGTCGATAGGGCAGGACGTTCGGCGGTTTGCTGCATTTTCGGGGCTGTTCTCTCTGACGCACCTTACAACGAAGGCGTCGGCCTGCGAAAGGTCGCGGCCGCCCGCGCCGCGCCGCGCCGAAATCCGTTCCGCCCGGGCGTGACTTGATCTAAGAAGGCCCATGTCCAGCACAACGGCTTCCGGCCGAAATCTTCGGTTGCTCTTTATTGGCGACGTCGTTGGTCGCGCTGGCCGCGCCGCCGTCGTTCGCCGTCTGCCGGCCCTGCGCGATAAATGGGCGCTCGATTTTGTCGTCGTCAACGGCGAGAACGCCGCCGGCGGTTTCGGCATTACGGAATCGATCTGCGACGAATTGCTCGCCGCCGGGGCCGATTGCATCACGCTCGGCAATCACGCATTCGACCAGCGCGAGACTCTGGTTTTCATCGAGCGCCAGCCGCGGCTGCTACGGCCAGTGAATTATCCATCCGGCACGCCGGGGCGCGGCGCCAACGTCTTCACAGCGGCGCGCGGGCAGCAGGTGCTTGTCGTCAATCCGATGGGCCGCGTTTTTATGGATGCGCTTGACGACCCGTTCGCCGCGATCGAACGCGAACTCGGGGCCTGCCCGCTGGGCGTCGGTTGCGATGCGACGCTGATCGACATGCATGCGGAAACGTCGAGCGAGAAAATGGCCATGGGCCATTTCGTCGACGGGCGCGCTTCCATGGTGATCGGCACCCATACCCATGTGCCGACGGCCGATGCGCAAATTCTTCCAGGCGGCACCGCCTATCAGACCGACGCCGGTATGACCGGCGATTACGACTCCGTGATCGGCATGGAGAAGGAGGAGCCGCTCCGCCGGTTTCTGCGCAAGACTCCCGGCGCGCGTTATGAGCCCGCCAATGGCGAGGCGACCCTCTGCGGCGCGGCGGCGGAAATCGGCGCCGATGGGCTCGCCGGCATGATTACGCCCGTGCGGCTTGGCGGTCGGTTGCGGCAGGAATGGCCTGAAAGCTGGGGCGCCCCCGCCTGACGCCTTGTCAGGGTTTCGCCGTTTCAGACAATTTTTTCACGGATTCGAGCGCGTTTTCGATATGCCGATGTGCGCCCTGGTCCTTCACAGCCGAGAAAATCTTGCCATCCGGCGCGATGACGTAGGAAATACGGTCTGCGAACACGCGTCCGACGACCGGCACGTCGAAGGCTGCGTCATAGGCTTCGATCACCTTGAACTTCGCATCGGCGCCGACAGGGAATTTGTCCCGGCATTCCTTCGTCGAAAACTCCTTTTGGGTCGCGATATCGTCGCCGGATATGCCGATCACGCTCGCGTTCATCGCCGCGAATTGCTCCATCGCCTCGGCGAATTCATGCGCTTCGACCGTGCAGACGCTGGTGAAGGATTTCGGGTAGAAATAAACGACGACGGGGCCTTTTTTCAGCGCATCCTTCAGCGCGAATTCGAATTCCTTGCCGCCCTGGGCGGCCGCTACCGTAAAATCGGGGGCGGTCATTCCAGGTTTCATCATCGCTTGCGCGGGCGCAGCGGCGGACAGGAGGGCGATTGAGGCGAGGGCGCTCAGGCGGTTCATTTGAATAATCTCCGGAAAGTGCTACCCCGCAGGTAAGGCCTTCGGTTCCGGCTTCAAGCCGCCGTTCAGAGATGAATCGCCCGGCCCCACGCGCTGTAGACGCTTTCGAGCATGGTTTCCGAGAGCGTCGGATGTGGAAAGACCGTTGCCATCAGCTCTTCCTCGGTGGTTTCGAGGTTCATCGCGATAACGAAACCCTGAATCAGCTCCGTCGCCTCCGCGCCAATGATATGCGCGCCGAGGAGTCGCCCGCTGCGCGCATCGAAAATCGTTTTGACGAGGCCGTCCGGCTCGCCAAGCGCAATCGCCTTCCCATTCGCCAGATAGGGGAATCGCCCCACTTTCAGCTCGAAACCCTGCGCCAGCGCCTTTTGCTCGGTCAGCCCGACCGAGGCGATTTGCGGATGGCAATAGGTGCAGCCGGGCACGCGGGTTTTATCCAGCGGATGGGGTTCAAGGCCAGCGATCGCCTCGACGCAGATGACCCCCTCATGCTCGGCCTTATGCGCCAGCATCGGACCGCCGGCCACATCGCCAATCGCGTAAACGCCGGGCACGGTCGTGCGCCCGAGGCCATCCGTCTGGATCACGCCGCGCGCGAGGGTGACGCCGAGCGCCTCCAGCCCGAGATTCTCGATGTTGGCGACAACGCCGGCGGCGGACAGCACGCGGTCGAAGGCGGCGGTCCGGCTTGCCCCGTCCGGCCCTTTCAGCGTCGCCACGACGCTTTTCGCATCCCGCGCGAGAGCGAGGACGGTCGTGCCCTCGAGGATCGTCACACCCTGCTTCTCGAATGTCTAGCGCGCCAAAGTCGCGATCTC
>CAZJAY010000148.1:0-4583 GCA_964543915.1 uncultured Methylocystis sp.
GCAGCTGACCGGATTGTACGCCAAGGTAGGAAATCGCAACGACGAGCGGCAACGTCGCCGCCCCCAGCAGCGCCAGCGCGGGAAGCGCGTCTGTATCGATATGGCCGGCGTAGATATTCAGCGGGATGAGCCGGATCGCGGCAAAGGCGCAGCTGAACAGGAGGAATTGCAAAACGCTCGACGGGTCGACGAAAAGCGCACGCAAATCGAAGGCAACCCCGCTTGCGACGAAAAAAATCGGGATGAAGCAGCCCGATCCGATCGTCGTCAGACGCTCCTCGAGCGTCGAATCGTCGCCCGCGCGCTCAAGAAACGCGACGACCATGCCGGCCGCATAGGCGCCGACAACAATCTCCATGCCAAACGAATTGGCGAGACAGACATAACCGAGAAGGATCAGGATCGCGATCCTGACGGCGGAAGCGCCATTGTTTGTCAACCAATGTGCGATTTTGGCCGTCGACGCCTGCGCGAGCAAACGCCAGAAGATTGCGATCGAACAAGCCGCCACGGCCAGAAAGGCAAAGCTCAGGAAAATCTGGTGGATATGATGTTTTTCCCGCGCGAGGACGACCGACGCGAGGATCAACGGGCAAAGCTCGCCAAAGGCGGCCAGCCCAAGCAGATGATCACCAAAACGGGTCCCGAGATCGCGGCTGTCGCGTAACATCGGAATCAGAATGCCGAAAGCCGTTGTCGGGAGAATGATCGCCAGCAGTAATGGCGACTGGACAAGGCCGACGCCGGAGAGAAGCGTCGCAAAAACGACGGCGAGAAAGAAGGAGGCGGCCCATGATTGCGCGCCAAGCCGAAGGGCCGGCAGAGAGATCCCGTGACGCAGCGACTCGAAACCAGCCTGAAAAAACAGGAAAACGAGGCCCATCTCCCTGAGGAAGCCGACAATTTCGTCCACACGAACAAAACCGGCGACGCCCGGACCGATAACGATGCCGAGAACCAGTTCGATCGCGACAATCGGCGTGCGCCGCAGAAACGGCGCACGGGCCAGAAACGGCGCAAGGACGATTGCGACAAAAATGACGAAAAGCGCCTGAAAATCGCTCATATGACAACGCCCCGACCCGATCGGCGACTGAAAGATTGTTTACGCGCCGCCTGAGGGGGCGCAACTCTGCATATCCGAAGGGTTTGCTCGCGGGAACAGACGAGGCACGCGCCAGCGTGTTATTTTGGATCGCGCATTTTGTTCTCGATTACGGGCGCACGCGCCGCCTCTTCGTTTGAACCGAGCGGATAGAGCAGAATGCTGTCCTGATCGAAAAGAGATTTGTTTTCCGGTTGGGCGATAAAAAGATAACGGGTTTTGTCCTCATCGGGATGGTAGACGAAATATTGCGTTCCATCCTTGTTCGCGCCATATGCGCCGCAGCCGAGGTCCTGACGCCCCGCACGCGCCTCATCAGCGATCTGCACCCCATAGGCGCCGGTCGGCGCAATATCGACAATGACCTGTTCGCTCAGAACGACAAGGCTATCCTTCACCACCCGGACCTGACATGACGCCTTCGCCGCGTCGGTCAGATTCTGGACGAAGGTCTCCGCAATGGCGTCGCCCAGGGACTGCTCGGCCGGCTTTGTGAACGACTCAACGATCTTCTCATTTTTTTCCGCGCCTTTCGCTGCGCCGGATTTAACGAAAATCGCATTGCCGGAGACAGAAAAAACATACCGCCAGTCGGGCTTGGCGCAATTCTGCACGAGCATTCTGATTCCGAGCGCGGGCGCCTCGAAAGGCTTCCACTCGCAGCCATTCCCCTGGGGGCGAGAGGGCAGGAGCGTCCGCTCGCGGGGCGGAATCTCCATTCTGTCGGCGCGCGCAGCGTCGAAAACGCTGCCCGTCAAAGCCAGCAAAAGAAAAATGCCCAGCCGCCGCATATGCGCCTCCCGCTTGCCGATCCGCGCGGAAACACTGTGCGCGCGAGATCGAAGCCGGACGCTAGAACATGTCGTTTGCAATGTCACGACGATGCGCATGCGCAGATGAACAAGTCGGTCGGCGTCCTGGCCTTTCAACCGGCGGGCGGCGCCGACTCCGATGTGGGCCGATGAAACAGGCGCCATAATTGCGTACGCTGCTCGTCAAGCGCGGCGAGAAGCTTCTCGCACGCGCCGTCGGAAGCAGCCGCTTCCCGCAATTCGGACAGTCGCGTCATCGCCTCGGCGCGAGAATAGGGATAGCCGTGATAGTAGGCGCTGAAACGATCTCCGTGAATGCCGCCGATGCTTAACCATTGATAGGCGTAACGTGCGCCGGCGCCCTCGGGCGCATCAATCGCATCGACGCCGCGCGCGGCGCGCAAGGCGGCGACTTCAAGAACCTTGCGCAGATTGCTGGAGCGACTCACCGTTATTCCCTGTCCTGACGCATGGTCGGACGAATCATCCGACCCGACATCTCCAGATTGACGGGAAACTCTTATCAAGCGGTGAACCCGCAATCCTTCATGCGGTCGCGTGATCATCGAGGCGTTTGAGACCGATCAGCCTATCCACGCAGCAATCTGTCGATCCGGATCAGTTCCGAGTGATGCAACAACAGAACACGATTGGAAGCAGCAAGACGGCGCGCGCCAGCCGTAAAGCTGGAGTTCGTTACGACAACGCCATAGCGGGCGGATTCATGTGCAATAGCGGCGACGATTTCCTGCACTGCGTGATTGCCGACAGGTTTCGAATATTTCTTGCACTGGACGACGATCCGCAGTCCACGCTTCTCCGCAATGACATCCACGCCCTGGTCGCCACTGGCTGGCGTAACACGTGCGTTCCATTGCGCTTTTCGCAAAATCCCGGCGCATAAATGCTCGTAATCGCGTGGCGTCATATCTTCGAAAAATTCAGGTTCGGTAATTTTCTCGATAACAAGAACGGCGAGATGGAGAAGTCCGAGAAAAGCAAGCGCAATACAGATGACGCCGAGGTCCCGGGGCCATAACCAGCCAGCGAGAATCAGGAAGGCGGCGATCCAGGCAAGACAGGCAAATATCGCTCGGGTCATTCGGATCGCGGCGTCACGCGCGCGGCGCACTGAACGAGGGACCTGCGATCAGCAAATCCTCGACGATACGCCCCTCGACCAGATGCTCGGCGATAATCCGATCGATATTCTCCGGCGTACAACGCCCGTACCAGACGCCTGCGGGATAAACGACGGCGACAGGGCCTTCCGCACAAATCCTCAGACAATCCGCCTTTGTGCGCTGAACGCCGCCCTGTTCGGCAAGTCCCAACGCTTTCAGTCGATCCTTGAGGCGTTCCCACGATTGCAGCGCGAGTCCAGCGGGACAACAACTCTGATCGGCGGCGCGCACACAAAGAAAAATATGTCGCCGCGTTGTCCCCAATCCGAGCGCTTCGGCCTTTTGGCTGGCCCTGGATCTCATTACAAATCTCCCTCGCATTTGCGCCCGAAGTCGACGCGCCGGGGCGCCGACGGCGCATTTGACCCGAGACTGACCGGAAAAGGTAAGGATTTCCCTAAGGTTAATATTCTGTTAACCAATTCGAACCACCGTTCGGCCGTTAGCATATATGCGGAGTGATTCACGATGCAGAACGCCCGGCAAAAGAATCGCGATCTTTCCCGCGATTACGCCCATGAGACCGCGCGCGAAAATATTCTGACGCTCGGCTTCGTCGCCACGACATGGATTATCTTCGCGGTTTTGATCGCTGGCGATTTCAGCTGATTCGGAAGCAAAGGCCCGGAAGTTGAACAGCTATCGAGCGCGAGGGGCGCCGGGGGTTTTCGCCGATCTTGATATTCGACCGAATTTGTCGGCACTATAGTGGCCCTGCTTTCTCGCGGAGCCGTCGAATGTTCGAAGCGATCGTGATCCTGCTTTACCTGATTTGGGCGGGGATCATCATGTTGTTCCTCGGCTTCGTATCGACCCTTTTTTTCATTTGCATTGTGTTTTCTGCAATGCTGCTCGGCGGCGCGTTGCTGCTCGTGCAGGTCGACAGCGTATTTGCAGGCGTTCCGCTCGCCATCTATTCCGCAATTTTTCTCGGCGCCGCGATACTGGTGAAAATCTTTTCGCACCCGACGGCGCTGAGAAGTTTCGTGCGGGATGCAGCGAATCGCTTGCGCGCGAAAAAACAGAATTTTCCCGACAATGTTGCGCCCTGATCAACGCGCCATCGACGACCGTCGCATTTTATGGCCGCCGACGACGCGCCGCATTCTGCGGCGTTACATCGCCCGCTGAAAGCGCATGACGGCGCCGCCTTTGGGCGCCTTGAGCGTCAACTCGTCGCCCTTCGTGTCCCAATAGGGCCCCGAAACCATGAAGCCCCAGAAAGCGCGCTCAAAAGCGGCGATCTCCGGCGCACAGGCCTTTTCATTCATGGACGGCGCAGACTTCGGTCCAAGACGATCCGGGCCAACGATGAAAACCGCATTCCACGCCTTGCAGCCGGAATTGCCGGCGGCATGGCCGGTTGCGTCGATGCTGATCCAGATCTCGGCCGGCGGCGCCTTGCCGTTCATTTCGACGAGGTTGAAATTTCTGTAATGCGGGAAGGGCTGGTAGCGGGGAATGCCGCCGGTTTCCGCATTC
>CAZJAY010000149.1:0-4578 GCA_964543915.1 uncultured Methylocystis sp.
GCGGCGCGCGTCTGACCGAGCTTCTGAAACAGCCGCAATTCTCGCCGCTGAAGATGGAAGAACAGACCTGCGTGATCTACGCTGGCGTCAACGGCTATCTCGATCCGCTGCCGGTCAATCGCGTGCGCGCCTTCGAGGACGGTCTGCTGGCGCTGCTGCGCACGCAGCACGCCGATATTCTCGAAAGCATCCGCGCGTCGAAGGATCTTTCCGACGATACGGCCGCGAAGCTGAAAAACGTCGTCGAAACCTTCGCGAAATCCTTCGCCTGATCCTCTGGCTGACGGCGGGCGCGCCCCTCGGGGGCGCGCATCGCCCTTGAGACAAGAAGCAAGCTCATGCCCTCGTTGAAGGATCTTCGAAACCGGATCTCCTCCGTCAAGGCGACGCAGAAGATCACCAAGGCCATGCAGATGGTCGCTGCGGCGAAACTGCGCCGCGCGCAGGCGGCCGCCGAGGCGGCGCGTCCCTACGCCGAGCGTATGGAGAGCGTCCTCGCCAATCTCGCCGCAGGCGTGTCGACCGGCGGTCCGCAACTCCTCGCCGGCAACGGTCGGGACGAGGTGCATCTCCTTGTCGTCGCCACCGCCGAACGCGGCCTGTGCGGCGCCTTCAACTCCTCGATCGTCCGCCTCGCCCGCGAATACATCAACCGGTTGCAGGGACAGGGCAAGACGGTCAAGATCGTCTGTGTCGGCAAGAAGGGCTACGACCAGCTTCGTCGGCAATACGAAAAAGAAATCATTGAGCTGATCGAGCTGCGTGGCCTTCGCCAGATCGGCTTCGAAAACGCCGATGAAATCGGCAAAAAGATCATCGACATGTTCGACGCCGGCGGCTTCGACGTGGCGACGCTCTTTTTCTCCAAATTCAAATCGGTGATTTCGCAGATCCCGACGGCGCAGCAGCTGATTCCTGCACAGATCGCCGCGAATGAGAATGCGCCCGCCGTCGAAGGGCCGCAAACCGCCTATGAATATGAGCCCGGACAGGACGAGATTCTATCGACTCTCCTGCCGCGCAACATCTCGGTGCAGGTGTTCCGCGCGCTGCTCGAAAACGCCGCATCCGAGCAAGGCGCGCGCATGAGCGCCATGGATAACGCGACGCGTAACGCGGGCGATATGATCAAGAAGCAGACGACGCTCTACAACAGATCGCGTCAGGCCATGATCACCAAGGAACTCATCGAAATCATTTCGGGCGCCGAGGCGCTCTGACCACCGCTTGTAAAGACGAGGAAGAAACATGGCTGCCAACAAGCCCACCGGGCGCATCACTCAGGTCATCGGCGCCGTCGTCGACGTGAAATTCGACGGGCATCTTCCGGAGATCCTCAACGCCCTCGAAACAACGAACCAGGGCAACCGTCTGGTGCTCGAAGTTGCGCAGCATCTAGGTGAAAACACCGTGCGCACGATCGCCATGGACACCTCCGAGGGTCTGACGCGCGGTCAGGAAGTCGTGGACACGGGCGCGCCGATTTCCGTTCCGGTCGGCGATGAGACGCTTGGCCGCATCATCAATGTCATCGGCGAGCCGGTCGACGAGGCGGGTCCGCTGGTCACGGCTGGTCGCCGCGCCATCCACCAGCCTGCGCCCTCCTATGCCGAGCAGGCGACCGAGGCCCAGATTCTCGAAACCGGCATCAAGGTCGTGGATCTTCTCGCGCCCTACGCCAAAGGCGGCAAGATCGGCCTTTTCGGCGGCGCGGGCGTCGGCAAGACCGTTCTGATCATGGAGCTGATCAACAACGTCGCCAAGGCGCACGGCGGTTATTCGGTTTTCGCCGGCGTCGGCGAGCGCACCCGCGAGGGTAACGATCTCTATCACGAGATGATCGAGGGCGGCGTCAACAAGAAGGGCGGCGGCGCCGGTTCGAAATGCGCGCTGGTCTATGGGCAGATGAATGAGCCGCCGGGCGCCCGCGCCCGCGTCGCTCTGACCGGCCTTACCGTCGCCGAGGATTTCCGCGACAAGGGGCAGGACGTGCTGTTCTTCGTCGACAACATTTTCCGCTTCACCCAGGCGGGCTCCGAAGTGTCGGCGCTTCTTGGCCGTATTCCGTCGGCGGTGGGCTATCAGCCGACGCTTGCGACCGACATGGGCGCGCTGCAGGAGCGCATCACGACCACTACGAAGGGCTCGATCACCTCGGTCCAGGCGATTTACGTGCCGGCGGACGATCTGACCGACCCGGCGCCGGCAACCTCCTTCGCGCATCTTGACGCGACGACCGTGCTGTCGCGCTCCATCGCCGAAAAGGGCATTTATCCGGCGGTCGATCCGCTCGATTCGACCTCGCGCATGCTGTCGCCCGCGATCGTCGGCGAAGAGCATTACGACGTCGCGCGTAAGGTGCAGTCGACGCTTCAGCGTTACAAGTCGCTGCAGGACATTATCGCCATTCTCGGCATGGACGAACTTTCCGAGGAGGACAAGCTCGTCGTCGCGCGCGCCCGCAAGATCGAGCGCTTCCTGTCTCAGCCGTTCCACGTCGCGGAAGTCTTCACCGGCTCGCCGGGCAAGCTCGTCGCGCTTGCTGACACCATCAAAGGCTTCAAGGGCCTGGTGAACGGCGATTACGATCATCTCCCCGAGGCCGCCTTCTACATGGTCGGTTCGATCGAGGAAGCGGTCGAAAAGGCCGCGAAACTCGCGCGCGAAGCGGCTTAATGCTTTCGGCGCGGAACATCTTTTTCCGCGCCGCCCCGCACGGGCGCCAATGCCCGCAAATTGTTTCAGGACTCCACGTTTGTCCTCCAGCCCCCGGAACGCATCATGGCCGCTTTCCACTTTGAACTCGTCTCACCCGAAAAACTGCTGTTTTCGGGCGCGGTCGAATCCGTGGTCGCGCCGGGCGCGGACGGCCAGTTTACGGTGCTCAAGGATCACGCGCCGGTCATGACGACGCTCAAGCCGGGCGTCGTCAGCGTGACCGCCGGTGATGGCAAGCTGGAGAAGCTCTTCGTTCGCGGCGGATTTGCCGATGTGAGCGCGGGCGGGTTCACAATTCTGGCCGAGCAGGCGATTCCGCTCGCGGAAATCGACGTCGCGCGGCTCGACGCCGATATCAAGGACTCGCGCGAAGACGTGGCTGACGCGAAGACGGACGAGGCCCGGCGCACGGCCGCCGACAGGCTGGCGCAACTTCTGGAAATGCGCGCCGCCGTGGACTGAAAGCCAGGTTGCGCCGAGGTCGCATCGCCATCGCCTGTAACGCCCGCGTCATCGCGGGCGTTTCTATTTCAGTCGGTCGTTTTCGGCGGCGTCGTCGCGCGACAATTCTGCAGCGATCATATCCCCCTGCTGAGGCTGGGGCCTGAACTCAGAGCGATGGTGTGCGACCGATTGGATTGCGTCACCGATTTTCGGGTTTCGTCGGGAAAGCGTGCGCAGATCATAGGCGTCGAGGACGAGCAGTTTGGTGGTTTCGGTCGTCCGGACGTTGGCGGAGCGCAAGGCCTTGCGCAGGATGGCGATTTCGCCAAAAAACTGTCCCTCGCCCAGCCGGACAATTTCTTCGGGGAGTTCGATTTCCACCTCGCCTTCGGCAATGAAATACATTGAATGCGCGATTTCTCCGCGCTGACAGATGAGCGTATGGGCGGGAACTTCACGCGCGCGCAGATAGTTCATGATTTCAGCAATTTCACTGGCGCCCAGATCACGAAAAAGCGGCACGCGGGCGAGCATGCTCCATGTCACGACGAATTCGCGACGATGGATTTCCTCCGCGAAGGCTGTCGCGACGATGCCGACTGGCAAGCCAAGCATGACATAACCCATGACCATCGTGACGGAGGCGATCAGTCGCCCGGTGATCGTTACGGGCGTAACGTCGCCATAGCCGAGCGTCGTGATCGTTACGATCGCCCACCACATTGATGCAGGGATCGAACCGAATTTTTCCGGCTGCACGTCATGTTCGGCGAGATGCATCGCTGTCGCCGCAAAGAGAATACAGCCGAAAAGAATGATGCTCGACGCAAAGAGCGCGCGTTTTTCGGCTTCGAGGACGGCGATGATCGTGCGCATGCCCGCCGAATAGCGCGCCAACTTGAAGAAACGCAGCAGGCGCAGGAACAGCAGAACGCGTAAATCGGCAGAAACAATGAAAGAAAGATAGAGCGGCAAGATAGAGACGAGATCGATGATCGCCCATCCTGAGCGGATGTAGGCGAGCCGGGCGGCGAATGCCGGGCGCTCTCTGAAAGGCGCCTGCTCGGGCGCGCTCCAGACGCGCAGTAAATATTCGAGGGTGAAGACGCCGACTGCGACATACTCTATGGCGTTGAAATATGCGTCATAGGTCTCGTCATATTCGGGAACAGATTGAAAGATGACCGCCGCAACCGAAACGATGACGAGCAGCACCAGCACGCCATGCACGATCCGGGACGTTGGATCATTGCCCCCGCCATCGAGCAGCCGATCACACCATCGCCGCAGCCGATTGTCATGCGGCGAGACCGCGTTCATGACGTTTCCGACGCTGTCGCGCTCTTTTCCGTGATCGCTGCAGCGATCGCGGCCAGCGCGTTATCGATCCCGTTGACATCCGGACCGCCGGCCTGG
>CAZJAY010000150.1:0-4568 GCA_964543915.1 uncultured Methylocystis sp.
CATCACGACTGCGCCCGCGGCGACGAGCGCCTCCTTGTTCGCAAGCGCGAGGTCACGTCCCGCCTCGATCGCCGCGTGGGTCGGCTCGACGCCGGCCGCACCGACAATCGCCGAGAGAACGAGATCAGCTTCGCGGGTCGCAGCCTCGATTACAGCCTCGCGACCCGCCGCGACATGCGTATTCGTCACCCAGAGCGCCGCTTTGAGTTCGGCGTAGGCGCTTTCATCCCGCACCGCCGCGAATTCAGCGCCGGTCGCGCGCGCAATTTCGGCGAGACCCGCCGCATCCCGCCCGGAAACGACCGCCGCAACAGCGAAGCCTTCCGGATCGCGCTGGAGGAGATCCACCGTAGAGCGGCCGACCGAACCTGTCGCCCCCAAAAGGACGACTCGGCGGGGCGCGCCTGCGCCGGGAACTCGATGTCCATTTTGAGAAACCATCGTCTAAATCCTACCAGAAGAAGAGGCCGGCCGCCACCTGACCACCGCCGCGCGCGAAACCAAGGATTGCCGCGAAAATCGTCGCGAAGATAAATCCGTCCAGACGATCCATCACGCCACCATGGCCTGGAATCAGATTACTCGAATCCTTCACCCCGAATTTTCTTTTGACGGCCGATTCGAACAGGTCGCCGAGCTGCGAGACGATCGCAACGAGAAGCGCGACGGCGAAGGTCGGCGCGAGCGCGAGTTCGGGCCCGGTCGCGATTCGCGCGACGCCCGCGCCGAGCGCGGCCCCGCTCAATGCGCCAATAACTGCGCCCGACCAGGTCTTGCCAGCGGAAACGGCCGGCCAGAGTTTGGGACCGCCGACAAGCCGACCGCCAAAATAGGCGAAGATATCTGTTCCCCAGACGAGTGCGAAAAGAACCGCGATGGCCAGCGCGCCATAGTCCGGCGAAGCCCTCAGCGCGCACACAGAGAAGGCCATCGCGCCCGCGTAGACGACTCCGGCGCCGGCCCAGAGCCGCCAGCCCGAACCGGCGCGCCATGCGACAGCGCATGAACCGATCGCCAGCGCGACGGCCATCGCTTCTGGCGCGTCCCACGCTCCGGCGACGCTGGCCGCAACAACCGCGAGGCTACCGAGCGCAAAACGCGCTGTCGATCCGGGCCCGCCGACGAGGCGCTGCCATTCCCAGTTTATCGCAACACCGGCGGCGGCCCAGAAAATGAGAAACGCCGGACCGCCAAAATAGAGCGCGCCGACAGCCGCGACGATCATGACGATCGCCGACATGATCCGCTGGCCGAGATCGCCGAACTTTCCCCCCCGGACAGTTCGGGGATCGGCCGGCGCGGTCACGACGCCGTCTTGACGGTGATTTGGGCAGACACGGCGCCAAAGCGACGGTCGCGGCTCCGATATTCCTCCAGCGCGCGGTCGAGGGCCGCACGATCAAAGTCGGGCCAGAGCGTCGGGAGAAAGACAAACTCCGCATAGGCCGCCTGCCAAAGAAGAAAATTAGACAGCCTCAGCTCGCCGGAAGTGCGGATCACCAGGTCCGGATCGGGGATATCGACCGTGTCGAGCGCCGACGAAACGACCTGGGCGTCGATATCGACAGGATCAAGCTCGCCGCGCGCGACCCGCTCGGCGAGGGACCGCATCGCGCGCGCAATCTCCTGGCGTGCGCCATAATTGAAGGCCACGACGAGGGTTAAACCCGAATTCCCGTGCGTCAGGCGTTCGGCCTCATCGAGCAGAGCGACGATATCCGTCGACAGCCCCGCGCGAGCGCCGATCACTTTGACGCGGACATTATTCGCGTGCAGTTCGGCGAGGTCATTGCGAATGAAGAGATGCAGCAGGCTCATGAGGCTCTGCACTTCCTCGATCGGCCGGGTCCAGTTCTCGGCGGAAAAGGAATAGACCGTCAGATATTCAATGCCGAGATCGATGGCGGCGCGCACGGTTCGACGCAGCGCTTCAACGCCACGCCGGTGTCCCTCCAGGCGTGGCAGACCGCGCGACGTCGCCCATCGGCCATTGCCATCCATGATTATTGCAACATGACGCGGCGTCTGGTCGGCGTCCTGAAGGACGACAGGCCTTTCAAGCGCAGTTCTGTTCGCCATTTTGCGCCCTTCCGCGAGGATGGATCAATCGGTGCGCCCGATCGCCTCAAACCTGCATGATTTCCTTTTCTTTCGTCGCGAGGACCGCGTCGATTTCCTTGATCGTTTCGTCGGTCGCCTTCTGGACCTCGCCCTCGTGGCGCTTCTCGTCGTCTTCGGGAATTGCGTGATCCTTCAACAACTTCTTGAGAATATCGAGACCGTCGCGACGCACGTGACGAACCGCGACGCGGGCTTCCTCCGCATATTTATGGGCGACCTTGACCAGCTCCTTGCGGCGCTGTTCGTTGAGTTCCGGCATCCGGATCCGGAGCGTCTGACCCTCAACGGTCGGCTGAAGGCCGAGGTTAGCTTCGCGGATCGCCTTATCCACGGCGATGACGAGCGCCTTGTCCCATACCTGAACCGAAAGCATCCGGGGTTCCGGAACGCTGACCGTCGCGACCTGGTTCAGCGGCGAATGCTGGCCGTAGGCGTCGACATGGACGGGATCCAGCAGGCTGGCCGAGGCGCGGCCTGTCCTTAGTCCGCCAAATTCGTGCCTGAGCGTGGCGACAGCGCCCTGCATCCGCTTTTTTATGTCGGCGAGATCGAATTGTCCGGACATAACTTCCTTCACCCGTCTTTGATCTGATTTTTCGGAAACCACAGCCTGCGCCGCGGGATTAGTGCGATCGACGCATGTCTTTTCCAGGGCGAGCCGCGCGTCGATGGGCCGACAGCTCCGCGATCACGGCGTCACCAGCGTGTAACGGCCTGCCCCCGCGAGCGTGGCTGTTATCGCGCCAGCCGCACCGATCGAAAACACAACGATCGGGATCCGGTTTTCGCGCGCGAGGGCGAATGCCGCCGTATCCATCACCTCGAGCCTCTGGGAAATGGCGGCATCATGCGTCAACGTCTCGTAACGACGCGCGGCCGGATCGCGCCTTGGATCCGCCGTATAGACCCCGTCGACCTGCGTCGCCTTGAGCACGGCATCCGCCGAGAGTTCGGCGGCGCGCAAGACGGCGCCCGTGTCTGTTGTAAAAAATGGATTGCCGGTGCCGCCCGCCGCAATCACGACGCGCCCCTTCTCGAGATGGTGAAGGGCGGCGCGGCGCGAAAAAGACTCGCAGACCGCAGGCATCGGAACCGCCGACAGACACCGGGCCGCCCGCCCCTGCCCCTCGATCGCCTGCTCGAGCGCCAGTCCGTTCATGACGGTGGCGAGCATCCCGATGGAGTCAGCCCGCGCCCGCTCAATGCCGCTGTCGGCGCCTTTAATGCCGCGAAAGAAATTCCCCCCGCCGACGACTACGGCGATCTGGCGGCCCGACGCGGCGGCGGTGGCGAGATCGGCCGCGATGCGAGACAGGGTCGGCGCGTCGAGGCCATGCGCGGCGTCGCCCTGGAGCGCCTCGCCGGACAGCTTCACGACAACGCGCTTCCAACGCCGCTCTCCTGTCAAATCGCTCAAAACGGGTTCTCCGGAATAACCGCTGAATGACCAACGGTCATACAAACCGGCGCGTGCGGCGGCAAGACGGCGCACGCCCCTCCGACGGGTCAGGCAAGGATTAACCGTAAAACGTGCATTTCGCGCGCGGTCGCGAAGCCTGCAAGACCAAAAAAGCCGCCGCCCGGCCACCGGCGGCGCAGGAAAGCGTCAACTCCTAATAAATGGTTTATTTTTTCTTTTAGAACAAGCAGATGCGCTTAGGTAAATTTTAAAGTGCGTCCCCTATGGTCGTGGAGGTGACGAGTTCGAGTACAGGGTGCGAGTAAACCAATGCATGAGCTTAACCGTGCGCGCGTCAAATATGTAATCGGGCCGGACGGCAGCCCGCTGACGATCGCGGATCTGCCGCCCGCATCGACAAAAAGATGGGTGATCCGCCGCAAGGCGGAAGTCGTCGCCGCGGTGCGCGGCGGCTTGCTGTCGCTCGACGAGGCGTGCAGCCGCTATACACTGACTGTCGACGAGTTTCTTAGCTGGCAGGCGTCAATCGACCAGCATGGCCTCGCTGGCCTGCGTACGACGCGAATCCAGCAATATCGTGCGTAATCCGGAAGATTTGCTTCCCGAAAGATCCGGCGTTTATTGCCGCGAAGAAAGAAAAAGGCTGGCGTATGCCGGCCTTTTCGCCGTTCGCGATCAGTCCGGCGTTTCGGTTGCCGGACCGCGAAGCTTATCGATGAGCTTGCGACGTTCGAACAGCGCGACGACAACCAGGGCCGCTAACAGAGGAATAATGAGATAAAACAATCGCCAGACGAGAAGTGCGGCGAGGACCTGAAGGCGCGGCACTTCCGGCATCAGATTGATGAACAACAGTTCGAAAACGCAGAGCCCGCCTGGCGCCTGGGAGACCAGAGCAGCCGAAAACGAGAGCAGGAACGCGCCAAGAACCACCAGATCTCCAGGAGTGCCGGCGTCAGGCAGCGCAAAATAGATGATGCCGGCGTCGCCTTTCTGCTCGTGGGGCGCGGCCAGAAGTTGGCGCGCC
>CAZJAY010000151.1:0-4519 GCA_964543915.1 uncultured Methylocystis sp.
GTCTCGACCGGGCCGAGGTCGTTGATGGCGACGACCTCGAGATCCTTACGGCCGGATTCAACGATATATCTCAGGACATTGCGTCCAATGCGTCCAAAACCGTTGATCGCCACGCGCGTCGTCATAAGCTGAAACTCCCTCGGGCCGCCCTGTCGGGCAGGGGCGGGCCGCTTTTTTGGCCCGGAGCGGGCGAAAAGCGCCGACGACCGGGGCGAGGCTGTGAATAGCACCTCGCGCCCCCCTGTCAAAGCCATCCGGCGCGGCGCGGCGCGCGTTCCCGCGCGTCTTTACCGATCGCCGCTGCGGGCATTAGGGTCCCGGGAGTAATGATCCCCGGCGCGCGTAGTGGTATCGTCCGCGCGGGCGATGGCGGTTGTCATGAAGGCGTTCGGCGATGACGGGTGATGGAAATCTCGACGAGGCGATCGCGCGGCTTGACGCCGCGTTGAATCGGCTCGCGCGCGCGGTTGCGATCCGAGTCGAGAACGATCTGGCGAACGCCGGGGCCGAAGAGGAACTGGCCATCATGCAGGATGATCGCGCGCGGCTCGCGCTCGATCTCGACGCAGCGCTGGGCCGCGCCGCCTTGCTCGAAAAGACCCGCGACGAAGTCCTGCGCAGGCTCGATGTGGCCGGCGCCGGCATCGTCGCGGCCCTCGAAGACGCTGTCGAAAACGACGTGCGGTCCGAAAGCGGCCGCGCATCATGACGTCGGTCGTCGTCTCGATCGCCGGCCGAACCTATCGGATGTCCTGCGCTGAAGGCGAAGAGGCGCGCCTCGAAGCGCTCGCACGCATTGTCGAAGAGAAAATCGTCGAGATGCGCGAGGGATTCGGAGAGATCGGCGAGCAGCGCATCGTCGTGATGGCCGCAATTGCGATGGCAGATGAGCTGGCCGACGCGCGAGCGCGAGTCGTCTCTCTGGAAGCAGAAACAGAAAGATTGGGACGCGCCCTCGCCGAAACGGAGACCGCATCCCGCGCTCTGGAAGCGCGGGCGACGCAGACGATTTCCGCCGCCGCCGACCGGATCGCGCAACTTGGCGACGCTCTCAGTCGCCCGGTTCCTCGCGACGAGCTTCCCTGAAGCCCGGCTGTTATTTTGCCCAGTTTTCGACGCTGGGATCGCGCTTGGCCTTTTCCAGATTGTCGGCCTGCTCGGAGAGCTGAAAGTTCCGGTTCTGCGCCGCCTGGGCTTCGGCGCCATCTTTCATGATGGCGATTTTCATCTGTTCCGTCGCAAGATGGTTCAACTCATTGATCCACTGATTGATGTTCAAAAGGAGTTGTTCCTTGCGTGGCCGCTGGACGGCGCGATCGCCATCCGTGCTGTTTTTTGCGAGCGCCAGCTCATCCTTTGTTTCCGCCAGAAGCTTATCGATTTTCTGTAGCCGCTCCTGGAGCGCCGCCGCCTGCTCCTGCGCGCCGCCGGTCGCTTTTTCCAGCGCCGCCGCCGTCTCCTTCTGGGCCTTTTCGAGATTGTCGATGCCGTCCTGCAACCATCGCGCTTCGATCCCCAGCAAGGAGTCGCGCGCCACCCCGCCAAGGCTGAAATCAACGGGCGCCGGGAAAAATTCGCCTACCGGGGCGGCTGACGCAACGCCATGGAGGCTCGTGGCGCAAAAGATCGCGGCGGCGAAAATCGTCTTGCGGCGGCGAGCCCTCGAAAAATTGGCGACCATGCGATTGAACTCCGGTGCATGCGCGGCGGATCCGCCGCGCTTCAGAATGCTCACGGGAAGTGGGGCTTTCCGCTGGCGCGACAAGGCTTACGGCTATTTTGGGGGGACGGCCCCGTGGGCTTGCGGCTTGACGCCGGCGGCCTTTTCACGCGAGTCTCGGACCACAACCGGGGGAGTCCCGCCGGGCGACGCGCCGTATGCGGCGTCGGCGAAGGGGCTGAGAGGCCGCAGGGCGCGTCCGGAGACGCCGGCGCGGCGACCCTTTGAACCTGATCCAGCTCGAACTGGCGGAGGGATGGTGTCTTCTGTGCTCCTCGAAGCGGCGCCTTGCGCCGGACTCCCGTGCACGCGCGGGTGATCGGGGCCGGCGTCGCCGGTCTGTGCGTCGCCGAGGCGCTCTCGCGGACCGGCGCTACGGTCGAACTCGTCGAGCGCGCGCGCGAGGCGGGCGCAGGGTGCTCCCGCTACGCCGGCGGCATGATCGCGCCGTGGTGCGAACTTGAAAGCGCCGAGCCGCTTGTCGCGCGGCTGGGCGAAGAGGCGCTGGATTTCTGGACGCGGATCGTTCCGGCAGCGCAGCGCGCCGTCAGCCACGTCGTCGCGGCGCCGCGCGAACGCGCTGAATTGCAAGACTTCGCCGCCAGAACCGCAGGTTTCGAAACGCTTGCCGGCGAGGCGATTGCGGCGCTCGAACCGGCGCTCGCCGGGCGCTTCGACGTCGCCCTGTATTTTTCGCGGGAAGCCCACCTCGATCCGCGCGCGGCGCTCGCGGCGCTCGTCGCGGAACTCGCGACGCGCGCCAATGTAACGCTGCGTTTTGGCGTCGATGCGGGATCTCTGGCCCCTGCGCCGGACTGGACGATCGACTGCCGGGGTTTTGCGGCGCGTCGCGATCTGCCGGGGCTGCGCGGCGTGAAGGGCGAAATGTTGCTGCTGCGCAGCGCGGAGGTTTCGCTTTCGCGACCTGTCCGCATGCTCCATCCGCGTCGGCCCGTCTATGTCGTGCCGCGCGGCGACGGCCTGTTTATGATCGGGGCCACGATGATCGAAAATGAAGAGCGGACCCGCGTGACGGCGCGCTCTGTCGTCGAGCTCGTGAATTCCGCATTCGTCATTCACCCGGCTTTCGCGGAAGCCGAAATCGTCGAAATGGGCGCCGACCTGCGGCCGGCCTTTGCCGATAACCTGCCGCGTCTCGTGCGGCGCGATCGCACGTTATTCGTCAACGGCCTGTTCCGACATGGCTTTCTTCTCGCCCCGGCGCTCGCCGCGCGGGCGGCGGCGGTCGTGATCGACGAGGCGTTTTTTCCGGAGGTGATGGATGCGGATCCATGTGAACGGACGGACGCTTGAATCGGCGTCGCCGACGCTGCTCGCCCTGCTGGTCGAACTCGGCTACGGAGACGCGAAGGTCGGCACCGCCGTCAATCGTGAATTCGTGCGCGAGAAGGATCGGGCGACGACGATGCTGAAAGAGAATGACGCCGTTGAAATCGTCTCGCCCCGGCAGGGAGGCTGAACGAACGCATGTTATCCGACGATCCGCTGACGCTTTACGGTTTTGCGCCCCGGTCGCGTCTTTTGCTCGGCACCGCGCGCTACCCCTCGCCGGCGATCCTCGGCGCGGCGATCCGCGCCGCGGAATGCGAAATCGTGACCGTTTCGCTTCGGCGAGAGGCGGGCGGCTCGCGCGCCGGCGAGAGTTTCTGGAGTCTGATCCGCGATCTTGGCGTTCGGGTTCTGCCCAACACCGCCGGCTGCCGGACGGCGCAAGAGGCGATAACGACAGCGCAAATGGCGCGCGAAGTGTTCGATACGACCTGGATCAAGCTCGAAGTGATCGGCGAGGAGGACACGCTTCAGCCGGACGTCTTCGGTCTGGTCGAGGCGGCGCAGAACTTATGCGCGGAGGGTTTCGACGTTTTTCCCTACACCACCGACGATCTCGTCGTCGCCGGGAAACTGCTTGACGCCGGCTGTCGCGTGCTGATGCCCTGGGCGGCGCCCATCGGTTCGGGCCAGGGCGTCAACAATGCGTTTGCGCTGCGCGCCCTGCGCGCCCATTTTCCGGAAATTCCGCTGATTGTGGACGCCGGGATTGGCGCGCCCTCGCACGCGACGGCCGTGATGGAGATGGGCTACGACGCCGTCCTGCTGAATACGGCGGTCGCGCGCGCGGGCGACCCGGTTGACATGGCGCGCGCCTTCGCGCTGGCGGTGGCGGCTGGCCGCCTCGCTTTCCGCGCAAAGCCGATGACGCCGCGCGACATGGCCGCGCCGTCAACGCCCGCGCTTGGTCGTCCCTTCGATTCGTCATTCTGAGACGCCCGACGGATTCCCTTTCTCGCCGCATGCGTTTAAGGGCGACTGTCCGGAAAGAATCGCATGACCCTCGACCCGTTTTATCTCATCGTTGACGCCGCCGACTGGCTGCCGCGCCTGTTGCCGCTGGGCGTCCGGCTTGTTCAATTGCGTGTGAAGGACCGTCCGCCGGCGGCTATGCGTCCCGAAATCAGCCGCGCCCGCGATCTTTGCCGCGCCGCCGGCGCGCAACTGATCATCAATGATTATTGGGAGCTGGCGATTGAGGCGGGTTGCGATTTCGTGCATCTGGGTCAGGGCGATCTCGATACCGCCGATCTCGCCGCGATCCGCCGGCGCGGAATCCGGTTCGGCGTCTCGACCCATGACGACGCTGAACTTGAACGGGCTTTGTCGCTTGCGCCCGATTACGTTGCGCTGGGTCCCGTCTGGCCCACCTTGATCAAGGAGATGAAATTCGCGCCCCAGGGCTTTGCGAAACTGGGGGCGTGGAAAAAGCGGATCGGAGATATTCCG
>CAZJAY010000152.1:0-4492 GCA_964543915.1 uncultured Methylocystis sp.
AGGAGAGTGCGAAACGCGCCCTCGAAATCGCGGCGGCGGGCGGCCACAATCTGCTGATGAGCGGCCCGCCGGGCGCAGGAAAATCAATGCTGGCGTCGCGCCTGCCGTCGATCCTGCCGCCCCTGACCCCCCGCGAATTGCTCGAGGTTTCGATGATCCATTCGGTCGCCGGCCAGATCGCCGGCGGCGCGTTGACGGACCGTCGGCCTTTTCGCGCGCCGCATCATTCCGCCTCCATGGCTGCGCTGGTGGGCGGCGGCCATCATGCGCGGCCCGGCGAGATTTCGCTCGCTCATAACGGCGTGTTGTTTCTCGACGAACTGCCCGAGTTTCAGCCGCAGGCGCTGGACGGATTGCGCCAGCCGCTCGAAACCGGGGAGGTGGCGGTGTCGCGCGCCAATCATCGGGTCGTCTATCCCGCCCGTTTCCAGCTTGTCGCGGCGATGAACCCCTGCCGCTGCGGCCATGCCCGCGACCCGGGCTACGCCTGCCGGCGTCAGCCCAACGCGCGTTGCGAGGCGCAGTATCAGGCGCGGCTCTCCGGTCCCCTGCTCGATCGTTTCGATCTGCAGCTTATGGTTCCGGCTGTCAGCGCCGCCGACCTGATCCTGCCATCGCCGGCGGAAGGTTCGCGCGAAGTCGCGGCGCGAGTCGCGCGCGCGCGCCATCCAGCGCGCGCGTTACGAAGCGCTGGGTCTGCCGGGCGTCAGCGCGAATGCCGCCGCGCCGCCGTCAGTCATGGAGGACGTCGCGCAGCTTGATGGCGCCGGGGCCGCGCTCATCCGGGATGCGTCCGAAAAATATGCGTTAACTGCGCGCGGCTTTCATCGCGTGCTGAAGCTCGCCCGCACCATCGCCGATCTTGATGACGCCGACTCGATCGCGCGTGGCCATCTCGCCGAGGCGCTGGCCTATCGGGCCGGTCTCGCAGCCGGGCGGCTCGCGGCGTGAGCCACGCTCGGCTGCGGAGCCTGTTCGGCGCGGGACTTGATAGCCTGGTCCGGATGGTTGGCGGAACGTTTCCGTCCGGTCGCGCGCGCCGCATCGACGAATTTGAAGCGATGCGCGACGAGATATGGGAATTGCGCGCGGCGGCGGCCGAACGCGACCGGGCCGAGGCAGCCAATCAGGCAAAATCGCGCTTCCTCGCCACCGTCAGTCACGAAATTCGCACGCCGCTCAATGGGGTGATGGGTCTCGCGCAGCTCCTCGCCATGACCCGACTGGACGGCGAACAATCGAGCTATGTCGCCGCCATAGAAGCGTCGAGCCGCACGCTCGCGCAATTAATCGATGACATTCTTGACTTCTCGAAGATCGAAGCGGGCCGGATCGAATTGCGGATGGAGCCCTTTGCGGTCGCGCCGCTGGTCGAGGGCGTCGTCGAGTTGCTCGCGCCCCGCGCTTTCGCCAAGGGGCTCGAAATCGCCAGCGAGATCGCTGCTGGCGTTCCCGAGGAGATCGAAGGCGATCCGGCGCGGCTACGGCAAGTATTGCTCAATCTGATTGGCAACGCCGTAAATTTCACTGAAACCGGCGGCCTCAGGGTGCATGTCGCCGCGCTGGATGGGCTGCTGCGCTTCGAAATCTCAGACACGGGTCCGGGCGTCTCGGCCGATGCGCGCGACCTGATTTTCGAGGAGTTCGCTCAGGCCGACATTTCCGCGACGCGCCGTCAGGGCGGGACAGGCCTCGGCCTCGCCATCGCCCGCCGGCTCGTCACGCGCATGGGCGGCGCGCTGGTTCTCGAAGAGCGCGCGGGCGACGGCGGCGCGACATTCGCTTTCACCGTGCCCGCAATCAGCGCGCGCCCGGGTCCGACCACGCCCCGCCTTATCGACGAAAATATCCTGATCGTCGCGCCGGGCCGCTTCGAAGGACCAGCGCTCGCTGCGACTCTCGAAGGCTTCGGCGCGGGTGCGCGCGTGATCCGCAACGTCGAAGCCGCGCGTGCGCTCCTCGAAACGCCCGGCGGCGCCGCGATCACGACCCTGATTGTCGATTGCGCGCTGGGCGCTGACAGCGCCGCTGAACTGGCCCGCGCCGGGCGGCAGGCCGGCGCACGTCGCCTGTTTCTGCTGTTTTCGCCGATCGAACGGCGCACGATGGGCGCGCGTGCGCTCCGGTCATTCGACGGCTGGCTGGTCAAGCCGGTGCGCCGCGCGACAATTGCGAAACAATTCGGCCAATCGCCGGCCGGCCCCCCGCTCGATACGCCCGCGGCGCCAATCCCCGCGTTGCCGGGCGTTAAAATTCTTGTCGCGGAAGACAATGACGTCAACGCGCTTATCCTGACGCGCGGTCTTGAAAAAATGGGCGTGGAGGCGATCCGGGCCCGGAACGGCGTCGAGGCGCTTGAACGGTTTTCGACCGAGGCGACGCGCGGCGCGCGCGCCTTCGATCTGGTCGTCATGGACCTCTTCATGCCCGAGCTTGACGGCCGCGAGGCAACGCGGCTCATCCGCGCGCAAGAATTACAGATGGGCTGGCCTCGCACGCCCATCCTCGCCCTGACCGCGAGCGCGCATGAGGAAGACGAGCGCGCCGCCCGCGCCGCCGGCGTGGATGCCTTCCTCACAAAGCCTGTCGATCTCGTTGCGCTCGCCGACATTATCGGCGCGCTTCGGGGCGTTCCCGGCCCGATTGATCGCAATCGAAGCGCATCTTGACGGCGACCGCCGCGAGACGCCAACAAGGCGCATCGGAAGCGCCGTCGGCGGCCGGAAGCAAGCGGGGATCGTGAAATGGCCTGGATAATCCTGATGATCGGCAGCCTGTGCGAAGTCGGCTGGCTCGTCGGCATGAAATACGCCGACGGCTTCACGCGCTTCTGGCCATCGGTCGTGATGGTATTTTTCATGGCTGCAAGCGTCGGCTGCCTCGGCCTCGCCGTGCGGGAAATACCCGCCGGCACCGCCTATGCGGTTTGGACCGGCGGCAGCGTCGCCGCCGTCACCGTGGTCGGCGTTTATCTCTTCAGCGAGCCGGTGACTTTTCTGCGGATTGGCTCGATCCTGCTCATTCTTATCGGCATGGTCGGCTTGCGTCTCGACGGCGTCGATCCCTGATCCGGCGGCGGCGAAATTACAAAAAAAGAGGCGCCACGCAGCGCCTCTTCCATGAATGTTTACAAACCCGCGCGGCCTCAGGCGCGGCGGCCGCTCAATCGAAGTAGCTTTCCAACGTGCCGCGCCGACGCACGTCCAGGGTCGCACAGTGGAAAGCCCCGCCGAAAGCGGCATAATGCAGGAACGGAACGGGGATCGGCTCGAAGCCCCATTTCTCCATGGCCCGCATCATGCCGGTATGGTGCGGGTCGACGATCACGCGCTTTTCGTCGATCATCAGCACATTCATGCTCAGCCATTTGCCGCACATGGAAGTGATGGCGAGAATCCGGTCGTCGATCGGATCGGGCTCGGGCGTAACGAGAATGTCCCATTTCTTGAGAATGTCGGGCAATTCGTTCGGATCGAGATATTCCGGGTTGATCAGCAGCTTGCCGGGACCAAGCGGCAGGATCGTCGTATCGATATGCATCGGATTCGGGCAGCGGCTCTTGATCTCGTGGATGCGATAGCCCTCGCCAAGATGACGGCGCAGCCAGTCGATGCCCATGGCGTTCGTCACATTCGAGCGCGTAACGAAAATGTCGCGGCCACAGCGGAAGAAATCGGCCGCATCGAACACCGGCTCGAATTCCGTAAGAATATATGTGACAGGCTCGCCTTTCTCCGGCAGCCGGAAATTCGGATCGAACAGCTCGTCAGTGAGCTGCGGCTTGGGCGCTGACGTCCAGCGCGCCCCGCGGCGGAAATAATCCTTCAGGATCGGCCGGTAGGAGTGCGTCTCGAAATAACGGCACGGCCACGCCATCGGCGTCTCGAGGATTTCGTCGCCGATCACCAGCATGCTGTCGCGCGGGCAGGAATTGCAGAAGCCGCGCGACGACCAGTCGGGCGTCGAAAATTTCCGTTTGTGCGGGTAGGCCTCCGGCCGGGTCACCGTGATCCCGAGCTTTTGCAGAACGTCTACGAAGTTATCGAGCTCCTGCTGCGCGGGCTCGATCATGAATTTCGGAAAGCGGAAGCCGGCGGCCAGCGCCTGCGCGCGCGCGGCCATGCCGGGAATATTGCAGGTGACGACCGCATGGGCGGAGGGGATGGTCGAGCCTTCCAGACGACCGACGATGATTTCCTCAAGCGGATCCCATTCATTCTGGGAGTTGACCGGGCTTTCCGACTTAATGGAGACGTCGTTCGGGGCGGCGTGAATGTTCATGCTCTCGGTCCTCGTCTGCGTTCTGACCTGACAAATCCGGATTTCCGACTTGATCGCGGCCTTTTAGGACGACCTTGCGCGGGCGTCTACCATGCGCCGGCCCTCGTCGCCGCTTGCCTTTTGTCGCAGGCAGCGGCTATAAGACCGCCTTCGACAGAACCGCCCGCCCAGTGATGGGCTGCCGTGGCGGTTCTTTTTGCTCGCGCGAAGC
>CAZJAY010000153.1:0-4480 GCA_964543915.1 uncultured Methylocystis sp.
GCGGATGCGCCGCTTGCGTCCGTAGACTCCGCCGACGGGTCCCTCGCTGTTGTCGACGCCAACACGATCTCTGTCACGATTCCCGCCAACGTCACGGCGACGATGACCCCCGGACAGCCGGCATGGGTTGATTTCGCATGGCGCGTCGCCGGCGACTGGCGGCATATTCCGGTGATTATCGCCTGGCCGGTGATCGACCCGGTGACGATCCCGCCAACGTAAACCGTGTCCGGGTGTCGGCGCATCGAGACGATATCGCGAGCGCTTCGATCAAACCGGAATGTGCGCATCTTCGTCATTTGCGAGAAAATAAATGCAGTCGAATCCTGTTATCGCTGGCGCATTCGAGGCGTCGGCGACCATCATTGCGTACAGCGCAGCCGTTATCAGCCTGTCCGGGACGGTGTCCGCTTCGGAGTCGCTGACGTTGACCGGCGTTGCGTCAGCAACGCTTGCCAGCGCCGGAGACATTGATATCGCCGTCGCATCTATCGCTTTCGGCGACCCTGCCTGTCCGGCCGATGTGTCGATCGGCCCCGTCTATGCGCCGCCGGAGCCCCGGCTCGTTAACCCGCAATTCAGCTACGCCGACGGGCGGCTCGCGCGGATCGATTATGACGGGCCGCATACGAAGATCTTCGCGTATCAGAACGGCCGGCTGGCGACGCTCGATTATTCCGACGGCTTCCGCACACGGCGCAAGAACTTCGTCTATGACGCATCCGGCGCGCTGGCGTCGATCGCGGAGGGCTTCGTCTGATGGCGCGCGTCCGGGCGAAGAAATCGACGGCTCAACCAACCACAACCGGGACATCAATTACCGTTGCGCTACCGACGCATGTTGCGGGCGACGTGCTGGTGATCTGCCTCGGGCGTGATAACAACCGCGAGAACTTTGCCGCACCTACGGGCTGGACGCAGGCGGCGACAGTCGGTTTCGGCACAACGTCGGCCACGTCAAACGCGGTGCGCGGCGCGCTCTACTGGCGGGTTGCGGCCAGCTCTTCGGAGAGCAATCCGACATTCACCATCGTCAACGGCGACGAGATGTTCGCCATTGCGCTGACGATCGAAGGGGCGGACACCACAAACCCGATTGACGTGACGCCGGTCACGTCCACTGACAGCACAAGCCCGGCCACCACCTTGCCCGGCATAACGACCGCGACGGCAAACGCGCTGGTCTTTCAGTTTACCGCCGTTGACTCCGCCTACACGCATCCGCCAGCGGACTGGGTCACGCTAGAACTGACGACGGCGAACTTCGCCGTTTACGGGACGTTGGTTTATACAGTTCAGAACACAGCCGGGGCGGTCCCGGCGACAGAAAGTTCCGGCGGCACGTCGGCGATCATCACATTCGCGATCCGTGACGGTTCAGGCGGCGCGCTTGTTCCCGCCTATCCTGCTCTTGGCTCGATAACGGCACTAAACCCGCTGAGAAACAACAGCGAAACCTACTACGCGACATCAATTTCCGATTTTTCGAGGCTATGGAATTTCGCCAGCAATGTGACGCAGGCCGATCCGACATCATGCTGGCAGGTTCAGGCGTCCGGGCCGACCTTTGTTTCGATGTTGTCGCAAGCAAGCAATGACACGGCAGGCGACGTTATTCCGTTCCCGGCGACAGAAGCTATCAACGATTATTTCACAATCGGATATTCGTCGCCATTTTCCGGCGTTCTTTTTGATCGTGTCGGATCGTCTGTTCGTGGCCTTAACGGCGGCGTTCATATTGAGTATTGGAACGGCAGCGCGTGGGCCGACCTGACACCCTTTGATTATTACGACTCGTCGTCTCAAAATGGCACCTCTTTATGGATGAGAACGGCCAACGCGCCTGGTCATTTTGCGCGCTGGAACCCGCCGGCAAACTGGGCGACACTGTCGCTGAATGGTGAAACGGCGGATTTCAAGGTTCGGTGGCGCATCAACACGCTTTATACGACGAACCCGACATTATCTCGCGCAAGTATTATACTTGGTGAAGCCACAAAGCTGGTCGCGCAAAATGGCGCGTTTGTTTTTCCAAATACGGGTCTGAATTATTTTGAAAGCGCGCTCGCTATATACAACGACCTGAACAGGTCGATGTATTACGGTTTCCTTGCCTCGCTTTTTGATCCGGTCCAAACGCTCAACTGGTCAACCGGGCTTGTCGCCTTTTCCTATTCGCTGCAAGGCGGCCTCAATCTGAATATGATCGGCACGAAAGACGACGGCGGCTTTCAGTTCGGCATTCACGACAGGTTCAGCGGCGATACAATCTCATGGTGCGTTGGCGCGCTGGAGACGACGGACACCTTTCCGACAGATACGCAGATCGCCGTCATCCAGCCGGGGCAGTCGGCGGACTCTTCGTGGAAGAAAACCACTTCGCTGCCGAGCCTCTCCAACATCCCGGCCTATTTCATGGCCGCCTATTCAGGGACCGGCATCAATCGCACGAGCTTTATGTCGCGCGTCATCTATATCCCGGCGACGATCCAGTTTGCCGGTGGTGGCGCGTCATACCCGATCACATGGGAGCGGTTGCTGGAAATCGCCTATTTCTACGACTTCCCGATAATCAATGTTTCGTCCGGCGTCGCCATCGCGCCGATCCAGTTCGGCGGCGGACGAAAAATTCATCTCGACATTGCAAATTTTTCGCTTCAGTTCCCCAATCAGGCGACAAAGACAAACCGATTTACGAAAAGCCATGTCGATGAGGGCTATCTCGGCGTTGTGATCGACGGTCGGGCGGGCGACGTGATCCGCATGACCTCCGGCTCAATCACGGGCCGCTCGAAAATCCGTTTTGAGATGCTTGCGACTTGCAGTGCCTCGGCGACCTATAATTTCCGGGGCCTGACGGTCAGCAACGCGAATGTGACCATGCGTCCGGTGATGACCTTCGCCGGTATGCAGTTCATCAACTGCACAAGCTTCATTCAGAACCAGACGGATTTCAGCGGCTGCTCGTTCAACGGCTCGACGATCTCCTGCGACAAGTTGAACGGCTTCGAAGATTGCGCCTTTGCCTGTACCTCGGAGCACGCCCTTATTCTCGGGCCGTCGCAGATCGGGACGCATACCTTTTACGGCAACACCTTCACAGGCTATGGCGCGGACGGCACGACGACCGCCGCCATCTATAATAACTCGGGCGGCGCGGTAACGATCCAGCTTTCCGCCGGCGACGTGGTCCCGACGGTTCGCAATGGCGCCGGCGCAACCACGAATGTGGTTCTTTCCGCCGCCTATACGATCTCGGGACTTGTGCCCGGCTCGCGCCTGTTGATCCGGCGCACGGATACGCAGGCGGTGCTGCTCAACGAAACCGTGGCCGGAACGTCGCGCGTCTACACCTACAACTACACAGCCAATATTCCGGTCGAGATCGTCGCGCGCAAGGCGACCGGCTCGCCTGCGTATCAGGAATGGCGCACAACCGCGACGCTGACGTCTGCCGGCGGCGCGGCGACCGCAAACCAACAGCTTGACGAGTAGGAACGTCCATGCCGATTGCATCCGACTTTTCGATTTCTGCAACGGGCGACATCCGCCACACAAGCGGAACGACGATCTACAGCGTGCTGGAGCTTCACGCGTGGCTGCAAGACCTCGCGGACGATGCGGCGGCCAGCGGCAATGATCTTGTCGACATCCTCGCGCCGAACCCGTCCCGCCTCGACGGCCCGCGCGACGCCGCCGTCGCCTCGCGTCTCAATCTGCTGACGTCCGGCTCGGTCGTCTTCAATCTCGACGACGACGCGGCGAAATATATCAATTTCGGCTCGATCAAACAGGACAGCGCGAATGTCCAGTATTCGGGCCTGAAGACCATCGGCGGCATTGTCGCAGCGTCGCCGATCTATGTTGTCCAGAGCGGCAACAAGCTCACCAAATTCTGGGCCGACGGTCACATTCAGATTTTGGTGAAGGTTCGCACAGGCGGCGCATTTATCGACAGCGGCAATGTGACGGCCTTCTCCCGCAAATGGGGCCAGACCTATTCGCACTTCGATGTGAACCTTTCGGCGGGCGGCGAGACTTCCGCCGCTCTTTCGACCGCCGCAGACAGCGCCATCATCCTGAGCGAGGCGAACGCCGCGCTGCTATCCTCGAAAGTCACCGTCACCTTTGGCGACACGACGCAGAACCTCGGCAACGGCAATGGCTCGAAGCTCTATAAGGGGACCATCGCGCTTTCCGGCGGCTGCACGCTTCAGGAAGCCTATCAATATCTGCAATATCTGACGCGCGAGAACTCGTCAGCGACGCTCAATGGCGCGCCCGGCTGGCGCTATCGGGTGTTGAACGCCGCCTATACGGAAATTCCGTCTGCGCCGTTCGGTACCTTTGCGGGCGGCACTTTCTTCGTGGCGCAGGGCTGGTGGCTGACCGGCGTCATCGCCTCGGAGGCGACGCGCTATCAGCTGATCGCTCACGACGGCACGACGCAGACGCCGCCGACGCTCATCGGCATCACGGT